>NZ_LZJH01000022.1:0-34176 GCF_001666745.1 Mycobacterium sp. E2699
ATGAGGACACCTCGCGATAACTGGGCTGTCCTCTATGTCGGGAGACATCTGTCCTCTATGTCAATGAACCACAGACCTCCGCCACCGCCAACCGAGTCGCGTTGGAACCCCTGACGCGGCCTCGTCCTATTCCTGCTGCAGTCTTCCTCGTGTCGGCATGTCGCTGCCGCGCTGTAGTACCACGGCGTCTGATCTCCGCCAACCGCCATAGGCCGCGGGAAGAATTGCTTGGCTATCAGCCAGTAAAGTGAGCGACGGAGCGATCCCAGGGTGCTCAGGCGAGACAGGAGCCATACGAATGGGCGTGCAGTGACCGAAGGGGCCAGGTTGCTGACAAAGGACCTGCGGGAGGCTATTGAAGATGCGATTCGACGTTCTGCACCGGCCTGGGATGAATTCGTCAACAAGAACAGAGCGCAAATCCCCGACGGTGAGAGACCACCAGACCTCGAGGAGGACGGGCGCCCCGTCGTCATGGCCATGAAGTACACGGCGTCCAGTCGGGCGAAAGACTATCTCTACCCGGCCACGAAGGGGTTTTTCATCGGGAATAAGGACTTTACCTGGGGTAAGGCCGTCTACGTGAATGGGGTTGACGAGCCGCTATCCGGGGCGATCTACGGTCGTGCCGGGTTGGTTTCGTATTTTCGGCCCGTCAACTGGAGGGCGTTCGACGCCCGCGATCCGGATAAGGCGGGGCTGTACCTGGATTGGTTGCACGGTCAACAGGATTATCCGGACGCGGTCCTCACGGTGCATTCCGACCACTTTTTGCACAATTTGCGAACTTATTTTCGCGAGCAATTCTCAATCGACGTGGTCCTCTGTGGCCCGGACGAGTTTGACGATCACACCAATAAGCCCGACCCGCAAACGTGGTACACAGATCCGGCTCATACCTGGCTGGCGGTCAGCGATTGGGTACCAAATACGAACAAAAGAAAGCTCGCGGGAGGCTACTCGCCGACCTTTCGTGACGTACGGCTCACGATTGTCGCCGAGGAGGAGTTCGCCATGCCTCCCGATCCGGATCCAAGCCTGCCCCGCCCACGATTCCCAGCGTCCCGCATTGCGCAACTGGGAGTCAGTCGAGTGGGGCCGTCACTGGTCTTCGGTGGATCGGCGCCATGGTCGACCGCCGTCTTGCTGCCGACCGGGCCGGGAGGTTCGCTTCAACGCCATCCGCCTGCGCCGACCAGCGTGCAGGAAGCTTACTGGCGGCGTGAAATCGTGCGGGTTCAGTCATGAGGCTGATTCCGCTTGCTGCGCCGCTGATTCGCCTCGCGGCAGTCGATGACGATTACGCGCAGGACCTGCACGACGCCGTCGATGCCGACCGGGACACATTAATGAGTGGGCTCGTTGAAGCCGAGGTCGGGCAGGCCGATCTCGCCGAACTGACGCCGCCCCAGTGGCAGTGGTACGCGACCTGGCGGCAGGAGCGGGGCGGTGGGCTTAACCGCGTCTTGCTGGACCACCTCGCGGCCTCCGCCTCAACACGATTCGCGCGGTTCCAGGTCCGCGAGCTTGTGCTGCGCGATCCAGAAACAAACGCGGCGGCGCCATTGGCCATGGATCCTGCAGCAGAGGTGGTAGGTGTCGTCGGATTGGAGTGGCTCAGCGAACAGGCGCGGGGCACAGAAAGCGACAACGAAGCGCTTGAGCTGATGCGCGATTCGCTCCAATGCGCGACTGCGGCCTCCTGGTTCCTGCTGAGGCAACTGACGTTCGGGAGGGACGATCGCAGCGATTTGGTGAGGACGCGGCTCGACGAGATCGCGGAGGACGGTCGCATTACAGCTCGCTGGTATGAGCGCGGTATCGAACCGGAACAGCGCGAAGGCTACTGAAAATAGGCGGCCGCTGCAGGGGCCGCCGCGCGAATCAGTGCAGGGTCGGCGCGTACCGCAGCACCGCGCCGACGCCGTCGGCCGGTGCGACCCGCTTGCCGGCGTGCAGCAGCGACGCCCCGACCGACACCGCCAACAGCGGCAGCGCCTCGTCGGCGCGCAGCGTCTTGGCGGGCGCGGCGCCCTGCTCGGACAGCACGTTCTCGTTGGGTGCGATCGTCGTCACGTCGTCGTCGGCCACGACGGTGGCATCTCCGAGGTCCCCGACGATCAGCGTCTCCACCGCGCCCTGGCGCAACGCCGAGCAGACGGCGTCGAGACCCTCGGCGGCCAGACCGGATTGCCGGCCGAGCTCGGCGGTGAAGCGCTGCGCGGCGTCGTCGATCGTGCGCGATTGGCGGTTGACGAATTCGGCCTCGATGGCGTCCTTGACCTCGCCGAAGTCGTGACCGCTGTGCCGCGCCCCGACCTCGAGCGCCACCGCGCGCTCATGCAACCGCTCCGGCAGGGCGGTCATCAAGTCCGACCGCGACCGCACCTCCCCGACGACGAAGATCACGTCGCCCCCCTTCTCGACGAGCTCTGCGACCCGGTCGGCCACAGCGCGCACGTTCTTGCGGGCGGCCTCGTCGCTGCGCAGTTGCGGGTCGCCGTATCCCGCGGTCTCCGCACCGGCGGCGTGGTGCACCGGGTGGCCGCCGCCGTCGACGGATTCCGAGCGCAGCGTGCCGCCGATGTGGGTGGTGATGTCGGCGCCGCTGTGGTCGACCTCGACCAGCACGTAGTCGGGGTGATCGAAGCTGTGCTCGAGAATCGGCACCAGATAAGGCAATTCGGACACGCGGACGATGGTGCTCGCCGGGGGCCCCGCCAGATGCTCGTTGATCACCACACCGTCGGCACCGGCGACCACCGCGCGCCCGCTGCGGCCGATCGGCGGGCGCAGGTTGAGCACCGCGTCCCCGATGCCGTCGATGACGGCACGGTCGGCGCGCTGGCTTTCGAGTTCTTCGCGCACCGCCCGCCACTTCAGTTCGAGCTGGGCCTCGGCGTCGTGAGTGTCGTGCGAGTCGTCGAAGTAGACCGACGCGAACGGGCCGGGCGCGTCCAGCAGCCTACGGAAGCGGTCGGAATTCATGCGTAATTGGTTGCCCCGCTCGTCGGGAGACAAACACTAGTAGCTGCGATCGCCCTCGCTGCTGTCGAAGAAGTGCCAGTCGCCGTCGTGCTCGACTTCCATGCGCCAGCCAAGCTCGTTGCCCTCGACCGCATCGTCGGCAAACCACGCGTGCGCCTTGTCGGCGCTGTCGATGTCCTTGGTCGCGACGACGTCGCCCTTCGGGTTGAGCACTCGGTAGGTAGCCATGTCGGCAGAGTTCCCAGCGCCGCGCGGGCTCAACCGGTCGGAATCTCGCGGGCGATGGCATCCATCAGGGCGGTGTAGCGGCCGATTTCGGGATCCCGGCCCGGCTTGCCGCTGCTGATCACGCCGGCGGCCAGGCTGCGCTCCGGGTCGGCCCAGATCGCGATGTTGGCCAGGCCGAGGTTGCCGAACGCCTTCGGCGCGTTGTGCCCGAACGGCCCGAAGCGCTTGGTACCGAGCATGTATCCGGTGCCCCACCGGGCCGGCCGCAGGCCGACGGCGAAATCGGGGCGCAGGCGCCGGCACTCCTGCACCGCACCGTACATGCGCTCCGGGCTGATGATCCGCACGCCGTCGAGTTCGCCGCCGCGGCGCCACATTTCGGCGAAGCGCGACAACTCGTTCGCGGTCGAGATGGTGTTCGACGACGGCACCACGGTGGACAGGAACGCCGGGGTGTTGGTGTACGGGATGATCTCGTGCACCGTCCCGCCGATGGCCTTACGGAAGAGCGCCGCGATCACCGGCGGCAGGGGCTTCCCGGTGGCGTGGCTCGGGGCGACCAGCGGGATGTCCTGTTTGGCGACGCCGAAGTTGGTCCAGCGGAAGCCCAGCGGGTCGAGAATCTCGGCGGCCAGGATTTCGCGGATGTCCTTGCCGGTGGCGGCGTAGACGATTTCGCGCATCAGCGGGCCCCAGGTGAGCGCGTGGTAGATGTGCACCAGACCCGGCCGGTACAGCGGCCGCAGCTTACCGAGCTGTTCCTGCGCGTACTCGTGGTCGTCCGCCCGGCGCAGGTCCGGCGTGGGCCCGGTGGGGAACGGGACACCCGCGCTGTGGGTCAGCACGTGCCGGATCGTGGTGCGGTGCTTGCCGTGGCTGGTGTAGCTGGGGATGTACTCGCAGACCCGGTCGTCGAGCGCGAAGTGCCCCTGTTCGACGAGCATGTGCACGACGGTCGCGGTGATGCCCTTGGCCGCCGAGTAGACGCAGAACGGCGTGTCGGTGGTGACGGGCTTCTTTTCGGCGCCGGGCGGGTCTGTTGGTGCGTTGCCCCAGCCGTGGCCGATCGCGCGGTTGAGCACGACGCGACCGCGATGCCGGATGGCCAGCTGGATGGCGGGGTGAAAGCCGGCCTGGTACCAGTGCCGCGCGGCCCCCCAGATCCGTTCGACGGCCGCGCTGTCGACCTGGGAGTGGTCCTCGTCGCCGATCGTCGTCACGGAGTCCAGGTCGGCCGGAACGCGGATTCTGCCGTCGGGAGTCACTTCCGCGAGAGTAGCCGAGGGTCGCGCTACTCCCCGGTGAACTGCGGCGGGCGCTTGGCGAACGTCGCCGAGATGCCCTCGGTCAGGTCCTTGGACGGCAGGAACGCCGCGTTCCAGGCCGCGACGTAGCGCAGGCTCTCCGACACCGCCGCGGCGCGCTGCTGCTCGAGGACGTCCTTGATGCCGTTGACCGTCAGGGGTGGGTTGGCGGCGATCTCGGCGGCGGTGGCGTGGGCGGCGGCCAGCGTGGCGTCGGCGTCGGCGTAGACGTCGTTGACCAGGCCGATCTTCTCGGCGCGGGCCGCGTCGATGTCCTTGCCCGTCAGCGCCAGCTCGCGCAGGTGTCCGTCGTTCAAGATCAGCGGCAGCCGGGCGAGGCTGCCGACGTCGGCGACGATGGCGAGCTTGACTTCCCGCACCGAGAACTTGGCGTCGGCGCTGGCGTAGCGGATGTCCACCGCGGAGATCAGGTCGACGCCGCCGCCGATGCACCAGCCGTGCACTGACGCGATGGTCGGCGTCCGGCAGTCCGCGACGGCCGTGATCGCGCCCTGCATGCGCTTGACCTCGCGGTGGAAGACGGCGCGAGGGCCGGCCAGCGCGTCACCGGAGAGCAGCGGCGTGAAGGATCCGCCCATCGCGGGCACGTCCAGGCCGTAGCTGAAGTTCTTGCCCGACCCGGTGATCACGATCGCCCGCACCTCGGGGGCGGCGTCCAGCGCCGCGAACACCTCCGGCATCTCCGACCAGAACGCGGGCCCCATCGCGTTGCCCTTGCCCGGCCCGATCAGCGTCACCTGTGCAACGTGGTCTTTCGTTTCGATGGTGACGGATTCGTATGTTTCGCCCATCAGCAGACCGTAGCGTGGCAAACATGGCTCCCGACTTGCGACCCGGACCTCATTCGCCGCCCACCGACGAGCTGCACAGCGCCGAGGACACGCTGGCCGTGCTGCAGCGGGCGGTGCATCCGATCGCCACCGACGACCTGGCGAAGCCGACGCCGTGCACCGAGTTCGACGTCGCGGCCCTGACCGCCCATCTGCTGAAGTCGATCTCGGGTCTTGGCGGCATGGTGGGTGCGGAAATTCCGGAGCGCGACGAAAGCGAATCGGTGGAGCGGCAGGTCATCGCCGCGGCCCGGCCGGCCGTGGACGCCTGGCACCGGCGCGGCCTCGACGGCACCGTGCCGTTCGGCAAGGGTGAGATGCCGGCCGCGGCGGCATGCGGCATCCTGTCACTCGAATTCCTGGTCCACGCTTGGGACTACGCCGCGGCCGTGGGCCACGAACTCAACGCCCCCGAGCCGCTCTCGGAGTACGTGCTCGGGCTGGCGCACCAGATCATCAGGCCGGAGATCCGCGCCGGGGCCGGGTTCGACGACCCGGTCGAGGCGCCCCTGGACGCCGGCGCGCTGGAACAGCTGATCGCGTTCACCGGCCGCGACCCGGCCCGCTAGCCACGCGACGGTCCACGCCCCACTGAGTGTGCGATGAGGGCTTTGTTAGTGCGTTCAGGGCGCAATTCGGCCCGGATTCCCGCCGTGGGCTCACACGGAAAGCCCTGGCCGCACACTCAATGCCGTAGATGCACGCTCAAGCGGAAGGACCTACACCCGTTCGAGGTAGAAGTAGTAATACCGGCCGTCGTCCAGGACGCCCTTGCCGTTCATGATGCCCATCACCGCGTCGTCGTCGATCTTCTTGAAATGGTCGTGCACGGGCTGGCCGTCGTAGACCATCGTGGCGGTGACCTCGCCGCGGAAGTGCTCCAGCCAGAGGCTGGCCTCCCCCTTGCCCAGCGCGACGTTGGAGAACTTGTTCCCGTCGGCGTCCACGCAGACCAGCGGCTGCACGTCGGCGGCGGACTTGAAGGTCTTGCCGAACCAGCCCGCCTTCTCCAATTGGCCGTTCATCCGGTGGCCGGTGCGGAATTCCCCGCCCCGCCACTCGCCGATCATGCCCTCGATGGTCGCGGGCTCCAGCGTCGCCCAGAATTCATCCAGCTCGGCATCGGGGATGCTGCCGTCGCGTTCCTTGAACTCGGTGAACTTCTTGCGGGCCAGGCTCATTGGTTCTCCTTGATCCATTCGCGGGCAAAGCCCAGCAGGGCGTCGTTCTCCTCCGGCGCCGCGATGGTGACCCGGACGCCGTCCGGCGCGAACGGGCGGACCACGATGCGGGCGTCGGCGGCCCGCGCCACGAAGTCGACTGTGCGCGGGCCCAGCGGCAGCCAGACGAAGTTGGCCTGCGACGGCGGCAGGGTGTACCCGGCCGCACGCAACCCGGCGGTGACCCGGGAACGCTCGGCGACCACGGCATCGGTGCGGGCCAACAGCTCGTCGGCGGCGTCGAGTGAGGCGATGGCGGCGGCCTGCGAGATGCTGGTCACCGCGAACGGCACGTAGACCTGGTCCAGCGCGGTGATCACGTCGGGGTGGCCGACCGCGTAGCCGACGCGCAGGCCGGCCAGCCCGTACGCCTTCGAAAAGGTCCGCAGCACAACGACGTTGCTGCGGGCGCGGGCCAGCTCGAGGCTGTTGGGCGCCATGCCGTCGCGGATGTACTCGACGTAGGCCTCGTCGATCGCGATCAGGATGTGCGGCGGCACGGCCTCGACGAACCGGGCCAGCGCGTCCGGGTCGACGACCGTGGACGTCGGGTTGTTGGGGTTGCACACGAAGATCAGCCGCGTGCGGTCGGTGACCGCGGCGAGCATCCCGTAGAGGTCGAACGCATGGTCGGCCAAGGGCACCTTGACGGAGACGGCACCGGCCACCTGCACCATGGGCGGGTACAGCTCGAAGCTGTGCCATCCCATCACCACCTCGTCGCCCGCGGAGGCGGTGATCTGGATGACTTGCTGGCACAGACTGACCGAACCGCAGCTCACCGCGACCTGCTCGGGTGCAAAGTCCGCGGAATTGGTCGAACTGAGGTACTTGGCCAGCGCCGCCTTGAGTTGCACGTTGGCGCTGTCGGGGTAGCGATGAACGCTGTCGGTGGCCCGTTCGATCGCCGCGCGGACGCTGGGCAGCGGGCCGTGCACGGTCTCGTTGCTGGCCAGCTTGATCGAACCCGGGACGGTTTTACCGGGAACGTAGACCGGAAGCCCGGACAGCTCGGGTCGCAGGCGGGCGGTCACTTCGACAGCATATGTCGGGGCTGTGTACGCTATGCCTCCGGCGGTTCTCCGGACACCCGAAGGGGTTCGGGTACCCTCAGGAAGCTGATGGAGGCGTGCCAGAGCGGCCGAATGGGGCTCACTGCTAATGAGTTGTCCCCCTCAAAGGGGACCGGAGGTTCAAATCCTCTCGCCTCCGCTGAGTCCTTTCGGGGGCGACACAACTGAACACAGGCGCCCGTAGCTCAACGGATAGAGCATCTGACTACGGATCAGAAGGTTAGGGGTTCGAATCCCTTCGGGCGCGCTCAGTAGTCGAAGGTCGTCGTTCCGACGCCGGTGGGGCTGTAGCCGAGGTAGACCGGCCCCTGCGCGAAGGGTGTGTATCCGCTGTTCATCTGGCCCGACGTGACCAGTGGGCTGTTGGTCTGACTCGTCGTGTACGAGTACAGCGGCGTGAGATCGTGGGTGTAGACCGAAATCGTCGTTCCTACCGGCACGCTTCCGGAGATCTGCCCGGTTCCGAGCAGGGAGGACGGAATGGCTCCGTATACACCGCCCGAATCGAGCAGCGCCAGGACCTGCTGCAAGGGCCCGCCATTTATTTGTACGTCAAGGGTGGTGACCGGCGCTCCTGAAACGGTGATTCCCGGTAGCGGGTTGGGACCGAATTGCAGGTAACCCGCGGGCTCATTGATGAGCACGCCCTGGTTGAATTGGTCCGGCAACGCCATGATCACAGAGCTGTGCGAACCCACCGCATTGGCACCAATACCCAAAATGCCGTCGGCGCCACCGAAACCATTACCGTTGAGCATGATCAAAGCGCCGTTGAGGGATATCGGAAATTCGAGTAGGTCGACGCTGATGGGGGTGGGCGCGGTGACGAGTCCATTCCCGAAATTCACGGGCGCGTTGAAGCCGAGCCAGAGATGGGCGACCCCGTTGCCGTAGGCGAGAATGCCGATATCGGTGGGGAATCCGAGGTGCAGTAGGCCAATGTCCCAGAACGGGATGAGAAGGCCATTCGATCCCGTGTCAACCGTCAGTGGCACGCTCGGTCCGCCGTTGACGGAGACATTCACCGTCGGAAAGGGACCGTTCATGTGCAGCGGGACGACCCCGGTCGCCGATGAGCCGACTGCGGCGCCCGCACCGGTCGCGCTGGTGCCGCCGGTACCCCCGATGGCGCTCAACCCGGAGTAGCCGAGGGCGTCTCGGGCGAGGGTCTGCAGCGGTTGCTCGCTGAGCAACCGCGAGGCATTGGCCGCCTCGGCGGCAAGATACGCACCCGCCGCACCACGCAGTGTCTCCACGAACTCGGTATGAAAAGCCGTCGCCTGTTCGCACAGTTCCTGGTACGCCATCCCATGCTGGGAGAGCATCGCCGCAACAGCGGCCGACACCTCATCGGCCGCCGATGCAACGATGCCCGTCGTGGGCGCCGCTGCCGCCGCGTTGGCCGCGCTGATCGTCGAGGCGATGTGCGCCAAGCCTTTTGCCGCGTCCGTCAACATTTCGGGCGCCGCGATGATGAACGACATCGTTGTGCTCCCACCGGCTGTTCATCGAGCCCCCCGGTGAAGAACAGGACGAAAGTACCACTATCTTGCAGCGCTGAAAATGGTCAATTTCAGAACTGGACGCGCCCCAGAAAAGTGAGGTCCAGAAACTGAAGAGCCGTCGGGATGGCCCGCCGGGTCGTCGTGGGGTCCCCTGGCGACGGGGCGGTGGCGCCGAAGCGTTAAGCCGGAGTTGGTTGTAGCCGCGCGCATTCGGGGATAAATTGCGGCTCATGACGATGATCAGCAGTGCGGAAACGATGGGTATCGGCGGCGGCGCTGGAGGCGGCCGCTTCGGTGGTGGCGCGGGCGGCGGGCGCTTCGGCGGCGGTGCCGGCGGTGGCCGTTTCGGTGGTGGCGCGGGCGGCGGTCGCTTCGGCGGCGGTGCCGGCGGCGGGCGCTAGCTTTTCACACCTTCCCGGCTCGGGACGCGCACGCGCCGGTCGCGAGGCCCGTCCCGGGCCGGATCGTGCGCACGGTCAAGCGGATTCACCCGCTCAGGTGATCGGGCCGGCCGGCGCGTCCGGGTCGGCATCGCCGAGCAGATCGAGTTGCATCCATGCGACGTCGTGCCAGCTGCCGTTTTTCCATTCGACCCGCCGGTACAGGCCGACCTCGGTGAAGCCGAAGGATCGGTGAAAGCCGTTGCTGGCCTCGTTGGGTTGGGTGATGCCGGCGATGGCTCGCCGGTAGCCACGCTCGGTGAGCCGGCGCAGCAGTTGCGTGTAGAGGCTGCGGCCGCCCCCGGCGCGGTGATGGTCGGTGTCGACATAGATGCCGGTCTGAGCCGACCACCGGTAGGACGCCACGCGGTAAAGCGCGTGTCCGTAGGCGTAGCCGATGACCCGTGCGTCGCGTTCGAGGACGAGCCATTCGTGCGTCGCGCGCGCCGCGATGATGCGTGCGGCCATCTCGTCCACGCTCGGGACGTCGACTTCCCAGCTGATGGCCGTGTCCAGAACGTAGGGGCGGTAGATCGCCACGCAGGCGGCCGCATCCTCGGCGGCGGCCGGGCGGACGAGGCCGATGCTCGCTTGCATGCGAACCGCCGGGCTCGAGCCCTTAGGCCGGTGTCCAGTCGTCCCAGAACTCGGCGAAGTCCAGCGTCGTTCGGGGTGGCGGGGCGGTTCTGATGATGTCGCGGAAGTGGTCTTGCCAGCCCCACCACAGGCAGATGATGAAGACGTACTGATACCAGCTCAGCTGGTAGCCGTCCGGTATGCGCTCGCCCCTGTTCTCCGGTGCGAACACGGCGACCGCCAACAGGCCGATCGCGACCGACGCGGGAAGCTGGATCCGTCCGGTTTTCCAGATGTGGATCTGCTGGGGCTGAGGACTGTGGGGAGTCAGTTCGAATCCCGCGGGCAGCTCGTCGTCGTGCCCGTGGCCCCACCGGTGCACGCCGTACAGGACGTCGGCGATGTCCGGACGGCCTTCGGGCGTATCCGATTTCACCGCGATGGGAAAGCGGCTCCGCTCGAAGTCGATGTCCGGCGCCGCCATCGTCTGGAAGATGTCCAGCGAGTCGCGGATCGTCCGCTTGAACCGGCTCGCCACTCCCAGCTGCGGATAGCGCTTCCTGGCGGTTTCATCGACGGCGTTGCCGGCATGCACCATCGCTGCGTCCCACTCGCGACGTTCCCAATGGTCGAGTGAATGCCTGACCGAGTCCCCTACGTCCACGCATCGGATGCTATCCGGCCGGCGGCCGATATGTCTTTACTATGGGCGGGGTTGGAACGGCCGCCGCGGGGGGACGGTCACCGTCTGGGTGACCGTGCTGGTTTCGGTGCTCGGCGACATCGTGACTGTGCTCGGCGGAACCGTCGTCGTGGCCGTGTCGGTAGGCGTGTCGGTGCTCGGCGGCGGGACCGTTTCCGTGACGGTCTGCGTCGGCACGCCCCCGCCGCCGACACCCTGGTACCGCCGCCCCTGGGCGCTCGTCGCGGCCGGCGCGCTCGCGGTGATACTGCTCGGCCTCGCCGCGTACGCGGTGGTCCAGCTGGTGGCGGGTTCGCCCGCGCCGAAGGCGCCGAGCGCCACCACCACGACAACGCCCGCCCCGACCACCACCGCGTACGCGGCGAGGCCGAGCAGTATCACCGCGAGCGCGCCGGCCGCGACGAGCGCCCAGGGGCGGCGGTACCAGGGTGTCGGCGGCGGGGGCGGCTCGGGCGCCGGCTCATCGTAGTAACCGCCATATGCGGCCTGGGTCGGCTCGGAGTAGAAGTCGGGATTCTCGGGGTAGGGCGGCACGAGAGGAGATGTTAGTGGGTCAGGGTTGCGCGTCGATAAGCGTCAGCGCCCGCTCGAACAGATGCACCGTGGCCGCGTGGAGTTGGTCCCCCACTTCCTTTTCGGCCTTGCCGGCGCAGGCCCGCGCCAGCGTGCCCTCGATCACGATGCCGAGCTTGAAGCACGCCAGCACCGTGTACCAGGTGATGTTCGACAGGTCGCGGGTGGTGTTGGCGGCGTACCGCTGGAACAGCTCGTCGGTGCTGGCCAGCCCGTCCTGGCCGCCGAGCGCGTGGCTGAACACGCTGGATCCGTCGGGCTGGCGCCAGGTGGCCAGCAGCCAGCCCAGGTCGAGCAGGGGGTCGCCGATCGTGCACATCTCCCAGTCGACGATGGCGACCACCTCCGGCCCGGTGCGGGAGAACATCACGTTGGCGGCGTGGTAGTCGCCGTGCATGATGCCGGGGGTCCACGTCGTCGGGCGTCGGCGCTCCAGCCAGGCGGCGACCCGGTCGACTCCGGGGATGTCCGGCCCCGGGTAGTTCTCGTACTCGCGATAGGAGTCCAGCTCGGCGAGCCAGCGCGGCACCTGACGCTCCAGGAAGCCGGCCGGCTTGCCGAAGTCGGCGAGGCCGACGGCGACATGGTCGACGGCGCCGAGTTTCGCCAGGGCGTCGGCCATCGACAGGCCCATGCCGTGGCGCACACCGGGATCGCCCGCGTGCAGGGGTGGCAGCCCCTCGCCCGCGTTGAACCCGTCGACCGGTTCCATGAGGTAGAAGACGGCGTCGCCGAGCACGGCCGGATCCTCGCAGGTGGCGATCAGGTGCGGGTGCGGCACGTCCGAACCGGCCAACGCCGCAAGGACTTTGGTTTCCCGCAGTATCACGCCGTTGCTGCGCGGCCGCAGGTGCCGGGGCCCACGTCGCAGCACAAACGGGCGCCCGGCTCTGGTGAACCGCAGCATGACGTTCTGGGTGCCGCCGGTGACGTCGGCGACGTCCTCGAGCGGACCCTCGCCGAGTCCCCGCTCGGACATCCAGTCCGCGACGGCCTCGAGGTTCACGGGCGTGCGCGTCATGGGACGAAGCCTAGGTCACCGGCGGGGAGCGGCGAGTCGCGCGGGCGGCTGGAACAATAGTGTGCGGAACTAACGGACTTCGGACTTGGAAGGGAAATGGCGATGCCGCGTACCGACAACGATTCCTGGGACATCACCCAAAGCGTGGGGGCCACCGCCCTGGGTGTTGCAGCGGCGCGTGCCGCCGAGACCGAGAGCGCGAACCCGCTCATCCGCGACCCGTACGCGCGCGTCTTCGTCGACGCGGCGGGCGAGGGGATGTGGAGCATCTACGCGGACCCCAAGCTGCTGGCCAAGGCGGTCGAGCTGGAGCCGGAGGTGCGCTCGCGGATTCAACTGATGATCGACTTCATGGCCACTCGGACAGCGTTTTTCGACGAATTTTTCCTGAACGCAGCCGGCGCAGGCGTCCGTCAGGTGGTGATCCTGGCCGCAGGCCTCGACGCGCGCACCTGGCGCCTGCCGTGGCCCGACGGCACGGTGGTGTACGAGCTGGACCAGCCGAAGGTGCTGGAGTTCAAGTCCAAGACGCTGCGTGAACACGGCGCGGACCCCAAGGCGCGACTGGTGAACGTGCCGATCGACCTGCGTCAGGATTGGCCAAAGGCGCTGCGGGAAGCGGGCTTTGACGCGTCGCGCCCGGCGGTGTGGTCGGCGGAGGGTCTGGTCCGTTATTTGCCGGCACAGGCCCAGGACCTGTTGTTCGAGCGCATCCATGCGCTCAGCGTGCCGGGCAGCCGGCTGGCGTCCAACGTGCCCGGCGCCGGATTCACCGACCCGGACCTCGTTCGGCGCCAGCGCGAGGACATGCAGCGCATGCGCGCCGCGGCCGCCAGGCTGGTCAACGCCGAGATCGCCGACTTCGACGACCTCTGGTACCCCGAGGAGCGCACGCCCGTCGACGGCTGGCTGCGCGAGCACGGGTGGGACGTGTCGACGGCGACGTTCTCGGAGCTGATGGCCCGCTACGGCCGCAACGTTCCGGATGGCACCGACCATGTGATGCCGCCGACGCTGTATGTGTCGGCACAGCGGCGATCGGAAGAAGGCGGCGATCGTGAAATAGGCGGCGATCGTGAAAGAGGCGGCGGTGCAGGCTAGCCCGCTGTCGACCGCGTCGCCTCCACGTCCTGCTTGATCGCCGCGATCGCGTCGACGGGCGTGAGGTCCTGGCCCTGGCTGTTCTGACCGAGCTGCGGCCAGCCGGCGCCGTCCGGCCCACGCAGTTGGTCCCAGATGTCGCGAACCTTGCTCAACAGTTCGGCTTGCTCGGCGTCGGTGAGTGCCATCAACCATCCTCCGTTCGCATTGATGCCGCACGCGGCGGCAAACTCTTGCGGTGTCAGCCCGTCGGCGGAGTTCATGTCGCAGTTGCCGAACGGTGGACACCCCTGGGGCAGGTTCGGGCTGAAGCCCGTGCCATCGGTGTACTGATGCGCGACTTGGCCCGGAAGGTTCGGGTTGGACCCGTAGCCGGCCGCGACGACGCGCAAGCCCGCCGGCCGCGTGCGCCACATGTTGGAGAAGTCATAAGCGTTGGCGTAACCGATGATTCGTGCGGGGTCACCGGCGTAATCGGCCAGGTTCCAGTACACGCCGTTGATCCAGCTCGAACCGTCGCCGGGCGGGTTGCCGCCCGATTCCACGTCGAGCATCAGCGCGACGCGCGGGTGCAGCCCGCCGCCGGCGTCGATCGTCGAGCGCACCGTGTTGGCATTGTCCAGCCAATTCGGCCGAACGTAGGTGTAGACGATGCCGAAGGTCAGTCGCCCGCTGTCGAGGGCGTCCCGCATCCAGGCGTAGTTTGCCGCGAAGTTGTGATCCTGATAGGTCCCGTCGCAGACGCGGATCGAAAGCACCTGATAAGGGTACGAATCATCCACGGGCACTTGGAATTCCGAGATGTCGGCGAACAGGGTGTCAGTCACTGCCCAGCTATCCCCCTTTACCGCAACGCTACTCGCCATGCTACCGATACGGGCGGTCCCGCCGCGGCGACGGCTGATCGGACCCGCCCGGGTGGGCGACGCGGATCGCGTCGTCCGGAGGCGACCCGAGGGGCGAACGCCCCGCCGGTGTGACCCTGATCCGGGTGGATCGGACAGGGACAAAGCCGGCGTCATAACGCATGTTTGGACACGAGTCGAACGGGTAACGCTAGGCGCACGAGAAATTTCTCGAAAACAACGGAGGTCACCATGCGTGGCAGCGGAGTGATCGGCGCGATTGTACTGGTGTGGCTACTCATCGGAGTTTTCGCGGCGTATCAGCGCGACTACTTCAAGGGTGACTCCACCAATTGTGTCACGGCGGGAAACATCGCGTTGACAGTAGTCGCGGGGCCCTTGAATTACGCGGGCGTCAACCCGAAAGTCAAGGATTGCCATGTACCGCAGCCCAGTTCAATGTCCAGTGGTCTGGAACCCCTCACACAAAGGAAGTTGTCATGATTATCCTCGGCATCGTCTTGCTCATTCTCGGATTTGTTTTCGGCATCCATCTGTTGTGGGTGCTCGGCATCATCCTGCTCGTCATCGGTGCGGTTCTGTGGATCATGGGATCCGTCGGCCGGCCGGTCGCCGGCAGGCGGTATTGGTATTAGGCGCGCACCCGGATACCGGATCGCGTGACCGCCCGGCGGTCACGCGATCCTTTCACAGCACACGCATAGCAAAGGCATAGCGTCGGCTCAGTCGGCCGCGGATACTGGAACCTGTGACACAGTCCCGAGCGTCGGTAGAGCGGGTTGTGATGTGTCGTGCCGACGGCAACCCGATCAATGTGCTCGTCGTTGACGACGAGGCGGTTCTGGCCGAGATGGTGTCCATGGCGCTGCGCTACGAGGGCTGGAACATCTCCACCGCCGGCGACGGTTCGACGGCCATCGCCGCGGCCCGGGCCCAACGGCCCGATGTGGTCGTCCTCGACGTCATGCTCCCCGACATGAGCGGGCTCGACGTGCTGCACAAGCTCCGCGAGGAGAACCCGCAACTGCCGGTGCTGCTGCTGACGGCCAAGGATGCTGTGGAAGACCGCATCGCGGGCCTGACCGCCGGTGGCGACGACTACGTGACCAAACCGTTCAGCATCGAAGAGGTGGTGCTGCGGCTGCGGGCGCTGCTCCGGCGGACCGGCGTCACGACGGTCGACAGCGGGGCGCAGCTGGTGGTCGGGGACCTGGTGCTGGACGAGGACAGCCACGAGGTCGCCCGCGCGGGGGAGCCGATCTCGTTGACCTCCACCGAGTTCGAGCTGCTGCGCTTCATGATGCGCAACTCCAAGCGGGTGCTGAGTAAGGCCCAGATCCTGGACCGGGTGTGGAGCTACGACTTCGGCGGCCGATCCAACATCGTCGAGCTCTACATTTCCTACCTGCGCAAGAAGATCGACAACGGTCGCGAACCCATGATCCACACGCTGCGCGGCGCAGGCTATGTCCTCAAGCCGGCCCGCTAGGAAACGGCGGGTCTGGTCGCTTCGGCTCCGGCTGTTGGTCGGGCAGATCGTCGTCCTCGCGGTCGTCTGCGTCGGCATCACCGCGGCCACCGAACTCGCGTTGCTGCACCACCTGGTGGCGCAGCTGGACGGGCAACTCGCCGGCGCTTCCTACCGATCGGCGCTGATGTACCCCGAACCGAAACGCCCGGGCTGGCGCCACGAGTCGCATTTCTACTATCCGCGATCGGGCCCCGGTCCGCGCTTCCTCGACGCCCCGGGCCAGCCGGCCGGCATGGTCGCCGCTGTGATGAGCAACGGCAGGACCGTCGACGCCGGATACCTGACCAGCGCCGGTTCGCGGGCCGCGTTGACCCCGGCCGCACAGATGCAACTGGAACACATCGCCGACAGCCGCAAGCCGGTGACGCTCGACCTCGACGGGCTCGGCCGCTACCGCGTCGTCGCCGCCCCGAGCCGCAGCGGTGGGGACGTCATCGTCACCGGGATGTCCATGTCGAACGTCGACGCCACGATGATGCGGATGCTGGTGATCCTCGGCATCGTGACGGTGATCGCGCTGGTCGCCGCGACCACCGCCGGGGTCGTCATCATCAGGCGGGCGCTGGCGCCGCTGGGCCGCGTTGCGCAAACCGCCAGCAAGGTGGCGGACTTGCCGTTGGACCGCGGCGAGGTCGAGCTGCCGGTCCGGGTGGCCGAGGCCGACGCGAACCCGGCCACCGAGGTGGGTCAGCTCGGGTCGGCGCTGAACCGGATGCTCGACCACATCGCTGCCGCCCTGTCGGCGCGACAGGCCAGCGAGACCCGGGTTCGCCAGTTCGTCGCCGACGCCAGTCACGAGTTGCGCACGCCGCTCGCCGCGATCCGCGGCTACACCGAGCTCACCCAGCGGATGGGCGACGACCGCGAGGCGGTGGCGCACGCGATGAGCCGGGTGGCGTCCGAGACGGAGCGGATCACGCGGCTCGTCGAGGACCTGCTGCTGCTGGCCCGGCTGGACTCGGGCCGGCCGCTGGAACGCGAACCGGTGGATTTGTCCCGGTTGGCGGTGGACGCGGTCAGCGACGCGCACGTCGCCGGGCCGGATCACCAGTGGGAGCTCGACCTGCCCGAGGAACCCGTCGTCGTCACCGGCGACGCGGCGCGGCTGCAGCAGGTCTTGACGAACCTGCTCGCCAACGCGCGCGTCCACACCGCCGCGGGGACCGTGGTGACGACGCGATTGAGCACCGAGCCGACGCACACCCTGCTGCAGGTCATCGACAACGGGCCCGGCATCCCGGCGGCGCTGCAATCGGAGGTCTTTGAGCGCTTCGCCCGTGGCGATTCCTCGCGGTCCCGCAAGGGCGGCAGCACCGGGTTGGGACTGGCGATCGTCTCGGCGGTCGTCAAGGCGCACCACGGGACGATCACGGTCAACAGCTCACCGGGCCATACGGAGTTCACGGTGCGGTTGCCACTCAACGGGTGGCAACCGCCCGCACCCACTGCTTGATTCGACGTGCTACGAGCAGCTGGCGTCGATTTCGAACGGCTTGTTCACCGGCTGCGTCGGGTTGGCCATGTCCACTCCGGTGGCGGTGCCGGTGACCTTGTAGGTGTTCCCGTCCTTGGTCGCCGAGGCGTTGCCCTGACCGCCCTGCGCGTACTGCAGGGTCACACCGTTGACGTTGCCGAGCTGGACTGCCTTCACCACGGGCGGGTTGGCGTCGGTGAGCACGACGCTGATCCCGGTGTTGCTTCCGCCGACTGCGATGTTGACGTTGCCGGCCGCCTTGGTGCAGACGGTGCTGCCCTGGACGTTCTGGTCCTTGCCGTCGATGATCACCTTCGTCGTGCCGCCGGTGCTTGCCGTGACTCCGTTACCGCTGACCGTGGTTCCCTTGTTGCTCGAACATCCCGCAATACCCGCGGCCAGAATGGCCGCCCCGGCCGCCGCGACAGTCAGTCCACGCTTCACCTGTTCTCCTTTGCCCGAATGTTGCGGTCCTCGGCATTGAGAACCGTCAAGGCAGTATGCGGGTTTGCCCTGCCGCACAAAAGAGGTTCAGGGAAAATTCTTGTGCAGCCCCGAAAGCCGTTGCCTGCTCTTTGCCCGGCGACCGGTCAGATGTCTTCTTTCCGTTCGTTCCGGGGACGGCACATCAATGGCAATGTATGCCTGGTGGAACACAAACCTCCCACCGCCGTCGTCGAGTGGGCTCATGGTGAACACGCCCTGCCGCTGGATGACGCGCGGGACTTCGACGACGCCGATCGCGGGTTCATCGCGGCCCTGTCGCCGTGCGTCATCAGGGCGGCCGACGGCCGCGTGGTGTGGGACAACGACGCCTACTCCTTCCTCGGCGGGACCGCGCCGGCGTCAGTGCACCCCAGCCTGTGGCGGCAGTCCACCCTGGCCGCCAAGCAAGGCCTCTACGAAGTGGTGCCGGGCATCTATCAGGTCCGCGGCCTCGACCTCTCGAACGTCACGTTCGTCGAGGGCGACACCGGCGTCATCGTCATCGATCCCCTGGTCTCCACCGAGGTGGCCGCGGCGGCACTGGCCCTGTACCGCACCCACCGCGGCGGTGACCGTCGGGTCGTCGCGGTGATCTACACCCACAGCCATGTCGACCATTTCGGCGGCGTGCTGGGCGTGACCTCACAGGCCGAGGTGGACAGCGGGGCGGTGGCGGTGCTCGCCCCGGACGGCTTCGTCGAGCATGCCGTCCAGGAGAACGTCTACGCCGGCCCGGCCATGACACGCAGGGCGACCTACATGTACGGCACCCTGTTGCCGCGCGGGCCGTTGGACCAGGTGGGCTGCGGGCTCGGCCAGGCACCGTCCACCGGCGAGGTGGCCGTCATCGTCCCGACCCTAGACATCCGGGAGACCGGCGAAAAGCACACCATCGACGGCGTGGAGATGGAATTCCAGATGGCGCCCGGCACCGAGGCGCCCGCCGAAATGCACTTCTATTTCCCGCGTTTCCGCGCGCTGTGCATGGCGGAGAACGCCACCCACAACCTGCACAACCTGCTGACCCTGCGCGGCGCGCTGGTGCGCGACCCGCACGCCTGGTCGGGCTACCTCACCGAGGCGATCGACGCCTTCGCCGACCGCGCCGACGTGGTTTTCGCCTCCCACCACTGGCCGACCTGGGGACGCGACCGCATCGTCGAGTTCCTTTCGCTGCAACGGGATATGTACGCCTACCTGCACGACCAGACCTTGCGGCTGCTCAACAAGGGCCACACCGGCGTGGAGATCGCCGAGATGTTCCAAATGCCACCCGCGCTGGAAAAGGCGTGGCACACCCACGGCTACTACGGTTCGGTCAACCACAACGTCAAGGCCGTCTACCAGCGGTACATGGGGTGGTTCGACGGCAATCCCGGCCGGTTGTGGCCCCACCCGCCCGAGGCCCTGGGCCCCCGTTACGTCGACGCGATGGGCGGGATGGACCGGGTCGTCGAGATCGCGCGAGCGGCGTTCGACGCCGGCGACTTCCGTTGGGCCGCAACGCTGCTCGATCACGCGGTATTCACCGACAGCGAGCACCCGGCGGCCCGCGGACTGTACGCCGACACGCTGGAGCAGCTCGGGTACGGCGCTGAGAATGCCATCTGGCGCAACTTCTTCCTCAGCGGCGCAACGGAATTGCGCGACGGCAATTTCGGGACCGCCGTCAGCGCCACCTCGATGTCGATGCTCAACCAGCTGACGCCCCAGCAGATCTTCGACAGCTTCGCGCTGCGGGTCGACGGGCCGCGCGCCTGGGACCTCGACATCGCCCTCGACATCTCGTTCGTCGACTTGGCCGCCAACTACCGGCTCACGCTTCGCAACGGGGTGCTCGTCTATCGCGAGGTTGCCGCCGACGCGGCGACGGCGAACGTCACGGTCCGGGTGGACAACAAGCTTCGGCTGCTGACGGCGGCGATGGGAGACCTCGCCTCCCCGGGCCTTGATGTCTCCGGCGACCAGACGGCGCTGCAGTCGTTCCTCGGCGTCCTCGACGGGCCGGACCCGGACTTCAACATCGTCACGCCGTAGTTGATACCGCGGGCGGGGGGACCTTCGCTCGCGAGCAGACACAAAAGCCCCCATTTCCTCGGCGTGTCGGGGGCTTTTGCGACTGCTCGCGTGGCTACTGCGCCACGTCGATGACCACCTTGCCCAGGACCTTGCGGTCGGCGACATGCCGCAACGCTGCCGGGGTCTCGGCGAGCGGGAATCGCGCGCCGATGTGGGGCCGGATCGTGCCGTCGGCGAACATCCGGGCCAGCTCGCGCATGTCGCGCGCGGCGTCGTCGGGCCGGTCGGCCATGAAGGTGCGGATCTCCATGCCGCGCACGGTGATTCCCTTGAGCAGCACCAGGTTCAGCGGGATCGACGGAATAGCGCCCGCGGCGTAGCCAAGGGTGATGAAGGTCCCGCCCCGGGCCAGGGCCCGCAGCGCCGGCTCGGCGTAGCACCCGCCGACGGGATCGAGAACCACGCGGGCGGCGTCACCGGTCAGCTCGCGGATGCGCGCTTTCAGGTCTTCGCGGTCATAGTCGACGGCCGCCTCGGCCCCGCGGAGTCGGCACAGGTCGAGCTTTTCCGGACTGGACGCCGCCGCCAGGACCCGGGCCTTCATCGCCACCGCCAGATCGACCGCGGCCAGCCCCACACCGCCGGCGGCCCCGAGGACCACCACCCAATCGCCCTGCGCGACTTGCGCGATCGACCGCAGCGCGTGATACGCGGTGCGGTACGTGACGCCGAACGCGGCGGCCGACGCGAAGTCGGCGCCGTCCGGGATGGGCGCCGCCGATGCCGCGTCGAGCAGCGCCAGCTCCGCGAACGCCCCGGTCGGCGTGGTGGCGGAGATCCGCTGGCCGGGACGGAACGGCGTGCCGTCGCCGACGGCGACCACTTCACCGGCCAGTTCGCTGCCCGGGACGAACGGGACCGGGATCTTGACCTGGTATTTGCCGGCGATCAACAGCACATCGGGAAAGTTGACCGCCGCGGCGTGCACCCGAACCACCAGCTGGCCAGGGCCGGGCGCGGGGTCGGCGACGTCGTCGATCACCAGATCCTCCGGCGCGCCGTAGGCGCGGCAGACCGCGGCCCGCATCACCCGGCCCCCAGGCCGCGTAGGCAGAACCCCACCAGGTGTGCGATGTCATCGGGTTCGGGCCGATCGGCCGAACCGACGTATCGCCGCATCGCCGCGGCGGTGCAGCAGAACACCGCCTCGACATCGCGGTCGACGTCGGTGCTGCCCAGGGCCGCAACGGGTTCGGTCAGCAAGTCGCGCAACGGCCGCAGCATCTCCCGGTCGGTCGCGGGCCGAGTGTTGGGAGACATCTGCCCGGCGGCCGCGCGGCTCATGCTGATCAGGTGCGGGTCGGCGACCTGTGCCAGGGTGCCCTCGATCCAGCGCGCCACTTTGTCCTGCGGGCGGGTTTCCTTGGCCATCTGGTGCTGCAGGTAGGACACGACGATGGCCACGCCGCGTTCCATGACCGCCAGGATGAGGTCGTCCTTACCCGCGAAATACCGATAGAAAGCCTTGTTCGACGAGCCGGCCTCGGCGACGATGTCGCTGACGCGGGGCGCCTCGGGCGCGACCCGTTCCATGACGCGCACCGCGGCGGCCAGGATACGTTCAACCTCCTCGGTCGCCTCCCGCTGGCGGTCGTCGAGAGCCCGCTCGACCGCCGCGGAGACTCTGCTAGTTGTCAACGAGCTCACCGTATTTGGCGCGGGCCGCCGCCCGCCGGACATCCAGCATTTCGCTGGGCCAGTCGCCGTCCTCGGCCTCGTAGCCCTTGAGCAGCATCCGCGCCAGGTTCACCTTGTGCGCCTCGGTCGGCCCGTCGGCCAGGCCGAGCGCGATGCCGCCGAGCAGCACGTTGACCAGCGGCAGTTGATCCGTGAGACCGATGGCGCCATGGACCTGAATCGCGCGCAGCGCAATGGATTTGAGAACCTGCGAGGCCAGGATCTTGCAGGCGGCGATCTCGGCCCGCGCGGCGCGCTCGTCGCCGTTGTCGATGAGCCAGGCGGCGTGCAGGACGGTCAGCCGGAACGGGATCAATTCGGTATAGGAGTCGGCGACGAACTCCTGCACCAGCTGCTTGTCGGCCAGCGAGCTGCCCTGGGTGAAACGGCTTTTCGCGCGCCGCGACATCATGTCGACGGCGCGCTGCGCCATGCCGATCGAGCGCATGGCGTGGTGCAGCCGCCCGCCGGCGAGGCGGGTCTGCAGGATCAGGAAGCCCTGACCGGCTTCGCCGAGCAGCGCGTCGGACGGCACCCGCACGCCGTCGTAGCGAACCAGGGAATGCCCCGGCTCGTGCGGGTCGGCGCCGACGAGGTGGTGGTTGGCTTCGACGTTCAGGCCCGGGGTTCCGGCCGGGACCAGGAACGTCGAGGCGCCCTGATGCACGGGCACGTCGGGGTCGGTGATCGCGACGACGATGAAGAAGGATGCGACGGACGCGTTGGAGGAGAAGTACTTTCGCCCGGTGATGATCCAGTCGTCGCCGTCCCGTTCAGCTCTGGTGGTGAAGACCCGGGGATCGGCCCCGCCCTGGGGCTCGGTCATCGAGAAGCACGAGAAGATCTCCCCGGACAGCAGGCCGGCCAGGTAGCGGTCCTTCTGCTCCTGAGTACCGAATCGCGCGATGATCTCGGCGTTGCCGGTGTCGGGCGCCTGCGTCCCGAAGACGATCGGCGCCCACGGGCTGCGGCCCAGGATCTCGTTGATCAGCGTCAGCTTGACCGCCCCGAAGCCCTGCCCGCCCAGCTCGGGGCCCAGATGCGGTGCCCACAAGCCGTTGTCGCGTACCTGCTGCTTCAGCGGATCGACGATCCGGCGCCGCTCGTCGTTGAGCGGCAGGAACTCGCAGCCCGGAAACAGCACCTCGAGGGGTTCCACCTCCTCGCGCACGAATTCGCGGATCCAGTCCAGCTTTTTCTCGAACTCCGGTTCGGTGGAGAAGTCCCAAGGCATTCGAATACTCCTAGTTGTTCATTGGTGGCGACCCCCAGAGCCCGGCTTCGCCGCGCTTGCGATCGCCACGGTTATCAGGGGATCCCGCCGTCGGCGCGCAGGATCGAGCCGGTGGTGAAACTGGACGCGTCGGAGACCAGAAACAGTGCGGCGCCGACGATTTCGCGCGGGTCGCCGGCGCGCTGCAACGCCAGATGGCCGAACGGCTTGCCCTCGGCCCGGTCGAGATTCCAGGCCTTGCTGACGTCGGTGAGAAACGGCCCGGCCATCAGCGTGTTCACCCGGACGGTCGGCCCGAACGCCTTCGCCAGCGCCTCGGTCATGGCGTTGAGGCCGGCCTTGGCCGCGGCATAGGGGATGATGTCGGGGGCAGGCCGCAGCGATCCGGCGGTGCTGACGTTGATGATGGAACCGCGCCCGGCGGCCACCATCCGCTCGCCGACCAAGGCGGACAACCGAAACGGGCCTTTGAGGTTCAGGTTGAGCACCGCGTCGAACAGCTTCTCGGTGACGTCGGTCAGCTTGTCGTACAGCGGCGACATGCCCGCGTTGTTGATCAGCGTGTCGATCTTGCCGAACCGCTCGTAGGCCGCGTCGACCAGGCCGTCGAGCTGGTCCCAGCGGCCCACGTGCACCTGATAGGGCATGGCGGAACGGCCGGTCTCGGCCTCGATCTCCGTCGCGGTGGCCACGCAGTTGTCCATGTTGCGGCTGGCGATCACCACGTCGGCGCCGCAGCGGGCGACGCCGAACGCCATCTCCCGGCCCAGGCCGCGGCTGCCGCCGGTGATCAGCACCACCCGGTCGGTGAGGTCGAAAAGCTGGTCGGCATAACCCATTTCAGCGCGTCCTCGCCAGCTCCGCCGCGGTCGCGATCAGCCGCGGGATCATCGCCCCGAAGGTGTCTCGGATCTGGGGGTCCACCTTTCCGGTGCGCACGCCGGCCGCGTAGGTCTTCTCCAGCACGATGCCCAGTTTCCAGTTGGCCAGCACGAGGTAATAGTCGATGTTTTCGGTGGACAGCCCGCTGACCTTCTCGTAGTGCTCGAGCAACTCGGTGCGCGTAGGCATCCCCCGCATGTCCAGATAGAACCCGTCGGCGCTCGGCTCCTCGCCGTCGTAGCCCAGCAGCGCCCACGCCAAATCGAGCAGCGGGTCGCCGACCGTCGTCATCTCCCAGTCGACGATCGCGGCCAACCGCGCCGGCACACCGTGCGCGAACATCACGTTGGCGAACTGGTAGTCGCCGTGCATGATGCCCGGCCGGTAGCTCGCGGGCCGGTTGTTGCGCAGCCAGTCGGCGGCCTCGTGCAGGCCGGGCAGTTCGCGCACCTTGTAGGCGTCGAGGAAATTCAGCCAGCGATCGACCTGGCGTTCGTGGAACCCGTCCGGGCGGCCGAACCCGTCGAGCCCCTGCGCCCGCCAATCCACCCGGCCCAGCCTGGCGGCTCCCTCGACGAGTTCGAACGCCAGCCCCCGACGGGCGGCCAGGTCGGTGTCGAACGGCGCCTGCCAGCCGCCGTCCATCGGGCTCCACCCGTCGATCGCCCGCATCACGTAGAACGGCAGGCCCAGCACGGCGCCGGTGTCGTCAGCGGCGATCAGCGCCGCGTGTGGCACGTCGGTGCCCGCCAGCGCGCGAACGAGGCGGATTTCCCGGAGCAAGCCGTCGACGCGGGCAGCGTCGGCGCGCGCGCCCGGCATCCGCAGCACCATCCGCTGCCCGCCCCGCTCGATCAGGTAGAGGGTGTTCTGCGAGCCGCCCTTCAGCGGTTCCAGCACAGGTTGCTCGCCGCTGCCGGGTGCGTCGTTCGCATCCAGCCAGCGGCCGAGAACGCCCGGGTCCAACTGGGTCTCGCCGACACTGGTCATAGGCTGCACACCCCACTCTCCGCGCAGAGAATAGCATTCTCTCAACGTTTGGGAAGTGCCCCGCCGGATCCCTAACCCGCCTTGCGCGCGCTGAGCAGGAAGCCCGGCGCCATGAAATGCCCCTCGTCGTCGCGCTCGATATCCGGCGACAGGCCGCCGGCCGATGCGAGTGCGCCCGCATTGCCGTACAACCGCGCGGGGCGGACGTCATCGACTCGCCACAGTTCCGCGACGGAATCGCGCAACTCGGTTTCGGTGAAGCCGCGCGGGCCGGGCCCGTCGCTATGGCCGAGCGCACCGGTGGCGAACGCCAGGATGTACAGCGCCGCGCCCGGCGCGGCGGCCCGAAGGATCGACCGCAGGTACTCCTGGCGTTGCTCGGGCGGCAGCACGTGGAAAAGTCCGCTGTCCAGGATCGTCGAGAAGCGTCCGTCATAGCCACGGAACGCGGTGAGGTCGGCCTGCGCGAAGGTCGCCGTCGTCAGTCCCCGTTCGGCGGCGGCGGCCGTCGCCGCAGCGACCGCGGTCGGGCTGGCGTCCAAGCCGACGACCGTATAGCCGAGCGCCGCGAGCGCAAGCGAAAGTTCGGCGTGGCCGCAACCGGCGTCCAGGACATCGCTGCGGACTTTGCCTTGGTCGATCAGAGCCGCCAATTCGGGTTGCGGCCGGCCGATGCTCCACGGGGGCGGCGCTTCCTGCCGGTAGGCGGCGTCCCAATCCATGCCCGGCTGTGTCATCTCTCCTCCTCGAGATCAGCATTGCGCGGCGCGATGAGAAACTGGCGCTGCCCACCATCCGACGACGGGAACAAACATGCAAGTGCTGCTGGTCCGGCATGCCCTACCGCTGCGAAGCCAACCCGGCGAGGGCGCCGACCCGGACCTTTCGGAGCAGGGCTGGGCGCAGGTCGAACGGCTGCCCGAGGCGCTCGCCAGGTTTCCGATCTCGCGGGTGGTGAGCAGCCCGCAGCGGCGCGCCATCCAGACCGCCGAACCCGTCGCGGCGGCCCGCGAGCTGAGCGTCGAGATCGACCACCGGTTCGCCGAATACGATCGCGACCTTCCGGTCTACATCCCCGTCGAGCAGATCAAAGCCGAACGGCCGGAGGAGTGGGCGCGCCTGGCGCAGGGGCATCTGCCCAGTGCGGTCGACGAGGGAGCGTTTCGGGCACGCGTCCGCGCGGCGGTCGACGACCTGGTCGCCGCCGCCGAGCCGGAGGAAACGGTCGCGGTGTTCAGCCACGGCGGCGTGATCAACGTGCTGCTGCACGAGATCCTCGGCACGGCCCGGCTGCTGTCGTTTCCCGTCGACTACGCCTCGGTCACCCGGCTGTTGTTCTCGCGGTCCGGCGAGGCGACGGTCGCCGGGGTCAACGCCGTCGAGCACGTGTGGGACCTGCTGCCCCGAAATCAGCGGTGGTGAACTCGCCCCACATGCGCGGTGGTAAACAAGTTCGAGTGACTTCAACTGACCGAATCGAAGGGCTGGACCTGGTCTCGCTGGACCGGTACCTGCGCTCGCTCGGGATTGGCCGCGACGGCGAGTTGCGGGGCGAATTCATCTCCGGTGGCCGCTCGAACCTGACGTTCCGGGTGTACGACGACGCGACCAGCTGGCTGGTGCGGCGTCCCCCGCTGCACGGGCTGACGCCGTCGGCACACGACATGGCCCGCGAATACAAGGTGGTGGCCGCGCTGCGGGACACGCCGGTCCCCGTAGCGCGCGCGATCGCGCTGTGCGAGGACGACTCGGTGCTGGGCGCGCCGTTCCAGATCGTCGAATTCGTTGCCGGGCAGGTGGTGCGCCGACGCGCCCAACTCGAGGCGTTCAGCCACACTGTCATCGACGACTGCGTCGACTCCCTGATCCGGGTGCTCGTGGACCTGCACAATGTCGATCCGAACGCCGTGGGGCTGGCCGACTTTGGCAAGCCCAGCGGCTATCTCGAGCGGCAGGTGCGACGGTGGGGTTCGCAATGGGAACTGGTGCGGCTGCCCGAAGACCACCGCGACGCCGACGTCGAGCGGCTGCATTCGGGTCTGCGGCAATCGATTCCGCAGCAGAGCCGGACCTCGATCGTGCACGGCGACTACCGGATCGACAACACCATCCTGGACGCCGACGATCCGACGAAGGTGCGCGCCGTCGTGGACTGGGAGCTGTCCACCCTCGGCGACCCGCTGTCCGACGCGGCCCTGATGTGCGTATACCGCGACCCGGCGCTGGACCTGATCGTCAACGCGCAAGCCGCCTGGACGTCGCCGCTGCTGCCCACGGCCGACGAGCTCGCCGACCGCTACTCGCTCGTGGCGGGGTTGCCGCTGGCGCATTGGGAGTTCTACATGGCGCTGGCCTACTTCAAGCTCGCCATCATCGCCGCCGGCATCGACTTCCGCCGGCGGATGTCGGACCTGGCCAGCGGGAAAGAGCCCGAGCACACCCCCGAGGTCGTCGCGCCGCTGATCTCGCGCGGGCTGGCGGAGCTCGCCAAGCTGCCCGGCTGAGTGTGCACTGGTGGCCTTTGAGTGTGTACTGAGGGCTTTGAGTGTGCGCCAAGGGCGATTTTCTCGCCGAGGATTCACACCGAAAGCCCGGCGCTAGATGTTACGAGCCGCCGCGTGGTGCTTCTTCGCGGCGCGGCGCAGCTGAAGGATCCGTGCGGTGCCTGCCGCCACGGTGATCAGACCGCCCACCACCGCCGCCAGCAGGATCGCGACCCCCAGCGGAAGGCTCCAGCGCCAGCCGAAGAACGCGAACGCCGCCGAATCCGTGTTCTGAGCTATGAAGATCAGCAGCAGGATCAGGATCAGGAAGCCGACGATCAGGGACGTCCACAAAGCGCCGGCGCGGGTGAACCCGACGGCCGGATCGTTGGGCTTCGCGCGGGCGCCGGACGCGGGCGGCGGCGGGGGGGGCGGGGGAGGCGTGGCAGGGGTTTGGCCGCTCATACTGTCATCTTTGTCCCATCCTGGGCAGATTGAAACAAATCCAGCGAAAACACCGCCGGCGGCCCGGCGCCGGGACGGCCGCGTTGCGGGGGTTCTGCCGTTAGTGTCGGCGTTATGAGGATGCTGCCGCGCGCGCGCCGCGCGACCGTCCGTGCCGCGGTGTGGCTGGCGACGGTGTGCCTGATCGCGGCGTGCAGCAATGCCGACCCGCTGGGGGCGGAGGCCCGCAGCCCGAAATCCATCGTGGTCGGGTCCGGCGACTTCCCGGAATCGGAGATCGTCGCCGAAATCTACGCACAGGCATTGCAGGCCAACGGTTTTGAGATCGGGCGGCGGATGGGCATCGGCAGCCGGGAAACCTATATCCCCGCGCTGAAAGATCATTCCATCGACCTGGTGCCCGAGTACATCGGAAACCTGCTGCTGTACTTCGCGCCCAACTCGACGGCGACCATGCTCGACGACGTCGAGCTGGAACTCTACAAGCAACTTCCCGGTGATCTGTCGATTCTCACGCCGTCGCCGGCGTCCGACACCGACACGGTCACCGTCACCGCCGGAACTGCCCGCAACTGGAACCTGAAGACCATCCGGGATTTGGCCGCACACTCGCCCGACGTGCGGTTCGGCGCACCGTCGGCGTTCGAGAACCGCCCGTCCGGCCTGCCGGGCCTGCGGCAGAAGTACGGCCTGGCCATCAGCCCCGGCAACTTCGTGGCCATCAACGACGGCGGCGGCGCGGTGACCGTTCGCGCGTTGCTGGAGGGCAGGGTGACGGCCGCCAACATCTTCAGCACCTCGCCGGCCATCCTGCAAGAGCATTTGGTCGCGCTCGAGGATCCCGAGCACAACTTCCTGGCCGGCAACATTGTGCCGCTGGTGAACTCGCAGAAGAAGTCGGACCTGCTCAAGAGCGTGCTGGACGCGGTGTCGGCGAAGCTCACCACCACCGGGATGGCGGGGCTCAACGCCGAGGTGGCGGGCAACTCCGGCATCGATCCGGACCAGGCGGCACGAAACTGGGTGCAGTACAACGGCTTCAGCCACCCGATCGGGCAACGGCGTTGATCGTCTTCGACAGCGTCAGCAAGGTGTTCGCCGACGGGACCACCGCCGTCGACCGCCTGAGCCTGGTGGTTCCCAACGGCGAATTGACCGTCTTCGTCGGGTCTTCGGGCAGCGGCAAGACCACGGCGCTGCGCATGATCAACCGGATGATCGAGCCGACCTCCGGCACCATCACCGTCGACGGGGCCGATGTCCGAGGTGTCGACCCCGTTCGGCTGCGCCTCGGGATCGGCTACGTCATCCAGCACGCCGGGCTGATGCCGCATCAGCGCGTGATCGACAACGTCGCAACCGTTCCGGTGTTGAAGGGCCAGCCGCGCCGCGCCGCCCGCAAAGCCGCCTACGAGGTGCTCGAGCGCGTCGGCCTCGATCCCAAGATCGCCACCCGATACCCCGCCCAGCTGTCCGGTGGCGAACAACAACGCGTCGGCGTGGCACGCGCACTCGCCGCGGACCCGCCGATCCTGTTGATGGACGAGCCGTTCTCCGCCGTCGACCCCGTGGTCCGCCACGAGCTGCAGAACGAAATGCTGCGTCTGCAAAGCGAATTGCACAAGACCATCGTCTTCGTCACCCACGACATCGACGAGGCGCTCAGACTGGGCGAGCAGGTGGCGGTGTTCAAGGATGGCGTGCTGCAGCAGTACGACGAACCCGCCCGGCTGCTTTCGCGGCCGGCCAACGAGTTCGTGGCCAGGTTCATCGGCCTGGGCCGCGGTTACCGATGGTTGCAGCTGATGGACGCGGCCGGGCTGCCCCTGCACGACATCGAGCGCGTCGCCGCCGACGGCCTGCGCGACAGCGGCCTTCCCGACGGCTGGGCGGTGGTGGTCGACGACGCGGGCGCCCCAATGGGCTGGATCGACGCCGAGGGCCTGCGCAAGCACCGCGCCGGCGCGTCGTTGCCCGACAGCATGAGTGGCGTCGGCTCGCTGTTCCGTCCCGACGGCAATCTCAGCCACGCACTGGACGCGGCGCTGTCGTCGCCGTCGGGCGTGGGTGTCGCCGTGGACGACGGGGGCAAGCTCATCGGCGGCGTGCTCGCCGCCGACGTGCTCGCCGCGGTGGAAGCCCGCCGGGGGAGCTAACGATGCACTACTTGTTCACCCACCTCGACGACGCCTGGGCCCTGACCCTGGTGCATCTGCGGCTGGCGTTGGTGCCGGTGCTGATCGGGTTGGCGATCGCCATCCCGCTGGGCGTCGGGGTGCAGCGCGTACCGGTGGCGCGGCGGCTGACGACGGCAACCGCCGCCGTCGTGTTCACCGTCCCGTCGCTGGCGCTGTTCGTGGTGCTGCCGATGATCATCGGTACCCGCATTCTCGACGAGGCCAACGTCATGGTCGCGCTGACCGCCTACACCGCCGCGCTGCTGGTGCGCGCGGTGCCGGAGGCCTTGGACGCGGTGCCCGCCCAGGTGCGCGACGCCGCCACCGCGGTCGGCTATCCGGCACTCAAACGAATGCTGAAAGTCGAACTGCCGCTGTCCATCCCGGTGCTGGTCGCCGGGTTGCGCGTGGTCGTGGTGACCAACATCGCGATGGTCTCGGTCGGCTCGGTGATCGGCATCGGCGGCCTGGGCACCTGGTTCACCGAGGGCTACCAGACCGACAAGAGCGACCAGATCGTCGCCGGCATCGTCGCGCTGTTCGTGCTGGCGACGGTCATCGACGCGCTCATCGTCGTGGCCGGGCGGCTGGCCACGCCGTGGGAGCGCGCCGGGCGCACCCCACGTCGCCGCGCGGTGGTGGCCCCGGTCGTGGGCGGGGCGCGATGAATTTCGTGCAACAGGCGCTGTCCTATCTGCTGACCGCCGACAACTGGACCGGTCCGGTCGGGCTGGCGGCCCGCACGGTCGAGCACCTCGAATACACCGCACTCGCGGTGGCCGCCTCTGCCGTGATCGCCGTCCCGATCGGGTTGATCATCGGGCACACCGGTCGCGGCACGCTGCTGGTTGTCGGTGCGGTCAACGGCCTGCGGGCGCTGCCGACGCTGGGCGTGCTGCTGCTGGGGGTCCTGCTGTTCGGGCTGGGCATCGGTCCGCCGCTGGTCGCCCTGATGCTGCTCGGGGTGCCGTCGCTGCTGGCCGGAACCTATGCGGGCGTCGCCAACGTCGAGCCGACGGTCGTCGACGCCGCGCGCGCCATGGGCATGACGGAAACGCAGGTGTTGCTGCGGGTGGAGGTGCCCAACGCGCTGCCGCTGATCCTGGGTGGGCTGCGCAGCGCGACGTTGCAGGTGGTCGCGACCGCGACGGTGGCCGCCTACGCCAGCCTCGGCGGGCTGGGCCGATACCTGATCGATGGGATCAAGGAGCGGCAATTCCAGCTCGCGCTGGTCGGCGCGCTGATGGTGGCCGCGTTGGCGCTGGTGCTCGACGGCCTGCTGGCACTGGCGGTGTGGGCTTCGGTGCCCGGCACCGGCCGGCTACGGGGCCCGTTGTGGGTGCCCCGCCGGCCTGCGCAATCAGGTGACGCCGACCGCACTTCGGGGCAAACCCGCCGCGCCCGATGGACACGTCCTACGGTAGGAGTGTGAACGCAGCCCCCTCTGATCCGGCCCGGCGCGTGTGGCAGGCGATGTTGACCTGGCGCGCCCAGGACGTCTCCCGCATGGAATCGGTGCGAATCCAGGTGTCCGGCAAGCGGATCCGGGCCAATGGGCGCATCGTGGCCGCGTCCACCGCGACGAACCCGGCGTTCGGCGCCTACTACGACCTGCAGACCGACGAGACCGGCGCCACCAAGCGCTTCGGGCTCACCGTCACGTTGGCCGAGCGCGAACGTCAGCTCGCCATCGCCCGGGACGAGGAAAACATGTGGTTGGTCACCGACCACCAGGGCGAACGCCGCGCCGGCTACAACGGCGCGCTCGACGTCGACGTGGTGTTCAGCCCGTTCTTCAATGCGCTGCCGATCCGCCGCCTCGGCCTGCACGAACGGGCGGACATGGTCACCTTGCCCATGGTCTACGTCAACGTGCCCGACATGTCCGTCACGGCGGCGACCGTGAGCTACACCAGCGAGGGAAACCTCGAGGGGATCAAGTTGCGGTCCCCCGTCGCCGACACTGTGGTGAGCGCCGATGACGAGGGATTCATTGTGGACTATCCAGGGTTGGCAGAGCGGATCTGATCACCCCGCCCGCGCGGCCCGCGGCGGCCAGTTCTTCGCGCCAGTTCTCCTCCCCGATGACGACGGTGAAGATGTCGGAGCGCGGGAAGCTGTCGTAACGGGTGCGCGCGGCGTGGCCGGCGTCGATGAGGTCGGCCACCGAATTGTGGGAGGCGAGGTTGTGGGAGGCGAGCGACTCCCGCGCGCGGCCGAGCAACTCGATGACGTGGTCGACCGCCGGCAACAGCTGGGCGGCGTTGCCCTCGCACATCGCCCGCACCAGCTCCGGGGCGGTGCCCGCCACCCGGGTGCCGTCGCGGAACGAGCCGGCCGCCAGCGCGAAGGCCAGCGGCACCTCCCCGGCGGTGACGGCCAGCGCCTCGGCGAGGAGGTGCGGAAGGTGCGAGATCGCGGCCGCCGCAGCGTCATGCTCGTCCGATTTGGCCGGCACCACCAGGGCGCCGCAGTCGAGGGCCAGCCTCATCACCATCGACCACACGACCGGGCTCACGTGGTCGTCGACGCTGACCACCCACGGGGCCCGGGTGAACAACCCGGCGTAGCCGGCGACCCACCCCGAATCCGCCGTCCCCGTCATCGGGTGACCGCCGACGAAGCGTTCCAGCAGACCGGCCGCGGCCACCTCGTCGACCACCGCGCTCTTCACACTCGTCACGTCGGTCAGCGGGCATTCGGGGGCCAGTTCCCTGATGTGGGCGAGCATGCCCGCCAGCGCGGGCATCGGCACGGCCAGGACGATCAACGCGCCGGTGTCGGCGGCCCGGGTCAGGGTCTGGGTCAGATCGGTGCTGGCGTCGAAGCCGTCGGCGACGGCCGCGTGCGCGCCCTCCACCGACCGGTTGTAGCCGAACACGTCCCGGCCGGCCGCCGTGGTGGCCCGCATGATCGAGCCGCCGATGAGGCCCAGCCCGAGCACGCAAATGGGTCTTGTCGACCGAGGGTGAGCCACAGTCCAAGGTTGGCACAGTTCGGCGGCCGGCGCGGCCGTCGGGTGCCGTGGATCGTGGCGCGTTCCTCTCGCGCTGCGTCTGGTCAGACGGCCTGGTCAGCGACTAGCGTAGGCGCCCATGGGAGCACAGCGGGCCTCGGCGCAAGGCCCGTCCGCGGACACGCCGGACGGCTTCGGCGTCGCGGTCGTGCGCGAAGAGGGCAAATGGCGCTGCTATGCCATGGCCCCCAAGTCGCTGACGAGCCTCCAGGCCGCCGAGACCGAGCTGCGTGAGCTGCGCAGCTCCGGCGCGGTCTTCGGGCTCCTCGACGTCGACGACGAGTTCTTCGTCATCGTGCGCCCCGGGCCGTCGGGGACCCGGTTGCTGCTCTCGGATGCCACCGCCGCGCTGGACTACGACATCGCCGCCGAAGCACTGGACAACCTGGATGCCGACATCGATCCCGAGGACCTCGAGGACGCCGACCCCTTCGAGGAGGGCGATCTGGGGCTGCTGTCGGATGTCGGGCTGCCGGAGGCCGTGCTGGGGGTCATCCTCGACGAGAGCGACCTGTACGCCGACGAGCAACTGGGCCGCATCGCCCGCGAGATGGGCTTTGCCGACGAGCTGTCGGCGGTGATCGACCGCCTCGGTCGGTGATCGCCGATCACCGATGAAGATCTGATCCGTGCCGCACTGTCGGTCGCCGCGACGGCGGGGCCCCGCGACGTGCCGATCGGCGCTGTGGTCATCGGCGCCGACGGAACCGAGCTGGCCCGGGCGGCGAATGCCCGTGAGGCCCTTGGCGATCCGACGGCGCACGCCGAGATCCTGGCGATGCGGGCCGCGGCGCGAGCGCTCGGCGACGGGTGGCGGCTGGAGGGCGCCACGCTGGCGGTGACCGTCGAGCCGTGCACGATGTGCGCCGGTGCGCTGGTGCTGGCGCGCGTCGCGCGGCTGGTGTTCGGGGCGTGGGAACCCAAGACGGGAGCGGTCGGATCGCTGTGGGACGTGGTGCGCGATCGTCGGCTCAACCACCGCCCGGCCGTGCGCGGCGGTGTGCTCGCGCAGGAGTGCGCCGCGCCCCTGGAGGCGTTCTTCGCCCGCCAGCGATTGGGGTGAGGAGCCACCCGTTCGGTAAGCTGCCTGGCGGTGGCGTGTCCGAGCGGCCTAAGGAGCACGCCTCGAAAGCGTGTGACGGCTAACACCGTCCGAGGGTTCAAATCCCTCCGCCACCGCCATGTGATGTCGCGAGACATCGAGGACAGATGTCTCGCGACATAGTGAACACC
>NZ_LZJH01000023.1:0-567 GCF_001666745.1 Mycobacterium sp. E2699
GCCTGCCCGGCCAGGTCCGAGGTCACGGAGCTGAATGCGCTTGCCGCCGCGCTCAACTCACTGCGGATCCCGTCCCAGGCCGCCGCCGCCAACATTGGCGCTGACCCGGCACCGGAGAACATCCGGGACGAATTGATCTCCGGCGGGAGCACCAAAAAGCTCATGACCGCGGTCCCTTCTCAGCAGCGAGCCCCGGGAGCCAAAGTGTGCCGTTGCTCGGGTTCGCACGCAACCGCGACTGCGAGCGCTTGATCCCTGCGGTCCGGTCCGCAACGATCGTGCGGCGGCCGGGATTGGATTCCCGCCTAACGGGGTATGGGGCAGGCCGGAGAATGTACGTTGCTCCAGTGGCTGCTGAAGGTCTGATCAACGACGATCGAGGGGAGCAGTGATGAACTTTTCGGTGTTTCCGCCCGAGGTCAACTCGGTGCTCCTGCTTGATGGGCCGGGCCCGGGGCCGATGCTGGAGGCGGCGGCGGCCTGGGACGGGATCCGCAGTGAGTTGAGCGCGGCGGCAAGCGCATTCAGCTCCGTGACCTCGGACCTGGCCGGGCAGGCCTGGCAGGG
>NZ_LZJH01000024.1:0-47573 GCF_001666745.1 Mycobacterium sp. E2699
TGGAACGTCGCCTTCATTCGCCGGTTCATGCTGATCTTCGGCCCGATCAGCTCGCTGTTCGACTTCTTGACCTTCGGCCTGATGCTGGGCGTGCTGCACGCCGGCGCGATCGAGTTCCGGACCGGCTGGTTCGTCGAATCGCTTGCGACGCAGACGCTGATCATCTTCGCCATCCGCACGCGCAAGGTGCCGTTCTTCCGCAGCCGCGCCAGCGTTCCGCTGACCATCACCAGCCTCACCGTGGTCGCGGTCGGCGTCGCGCTCACCATCTCGCCGCTCGCCGCCACCCTCGGATTCACGCCGCTGCCCTGGCAGTTCTTCGCCGCGCTGGCCGGGTTCGTCGCCATCTATCTCGTCCTGGTGGAGCTGGCCAAGCTGATGTTCTACGCCGAGCCGACAAACCACCTACCGCATCGCACCCGCGGGGACGCCCATCGCATCCGGCGGCGCGCGGCACGTTTCCACTACATCAACGGCGTTTCGACCGCCGCTCGCGGATGATCGACGGGCGCACCGTGATGGCGTGTCGTCTCACGCATGTTTAGGTATCAGAGGTCAGGATCGGCTGTGATCTCGTCGGTGTCGGCGTTGTAGTCGAAGAGTTCGGCGTAGCGCCCCCAGCCGATGGCGATATCCAGTTGTTGTTGGGCGTCCTGCGGGGCGAATTCTCGTTGCAGGATGTCGAGGAAGAATCCGGCGCGCAGGTTGCCGTCGGGACAGTCATGCAGGGCATGACAAATGGTGCGCACCAAGGGTGCCCGGGTCCGTACTTGCCGAGCGAAGATCCGTTTGCTGGCTTGGATGTCGGCGATGGTGAAATCCTTTCCAACGGAGGTGAGTTCGAGGTCTGCGCCGTTGACGCGCAAGAAATCGAGCAGCACTGCGGCATCCACCAGTGGCAGCAGGTCTTGCGGGACGATGGTGAGGTCGGCGGCGATGTCCGGGATGTTGACTCGCCCGCCCTTCCCGTAGACGATTTCGACCAGCCCCGCCAGCCCGCCAACGGTTGCTCTCGGTAGCGGAAGGCTGGTGGGGGTGGCCGTGATGGGCTCGACGGGCGATGTGCCCGCTCCGGTGCCGGTCAGCAGTCCGTAGAGCTTGTCGACGAGCGCTTCGAACGAGGGGGATCGGCGGTCGCGGGGACGCTCGAGCTCGATGGGGAGCTCGGCCAGGATGTGGCCGGGGTTGCTGCTGAGCACGATGACACGGTCGGCCAAGATGATCGCTTCTTCGATGTTGTGGGTGACCAGGCAGATCGCTTTTGTCGGGAACTCTTGGCCGGTCCACAGTGTCATCAACTCGTTGCGCAGATTCTCGGCGGTGAGGACATCGAGCGCGGAAAAGGGTTCGTCCATCAGCAGCAGATCGGGTTGCAGCACCAGCGCCCGGGCGAACCCGACGCGTTGGCGCATGCCGCCGGACAGTTCTTTGGGGTAAGCGGATTCGAAACCGTCGAGGCCGATCAGGTCGATGGCCTCCACCGCGCGCCTGCTCCGTTCGGCGGGCGCGATCTTGCGTGCCGCCAAACCGAGTTCGACATTCTTCTGCACGGTCAGCCAGGGCATCAGAGCAAAGTTCTGGAAGACCATCGCAGTACCGGGGTTGGCGCCGGTCAGTTCGGCACCGTCGTAGCTCGCCACCCCGCTGGTGGCAGGGATCAATCCGGCGATCACGCGCAGCAGCGTCGACTTGCCGCATCCGGAACGCCCGAGCAGCGCGACCACCTCGCCCGCCCGGATGTCGAGATTGATGTCATCGAGGACCGGCAACGTGCCACCGTCGGGCTTGGGGAAGCTCTTGCTGACGTGTTCCAAGTGAATGATCACGTCATTTCCGGTCATGGGAACCTCCGGTCAAGCCTTCCGGGATCAGGATAGGGAGAAGCGACGCTCGGACAGGCGGTAGAGCGGCTGCCACAGCACGATGTTCATGGTCACGACGTACATGCTCATCGCGATCACGCCGATCAGCAGGCGCGGGGCATCGCCCACCGCGGTGGCGTGCGTGATGTAGGAACCGAGCCCGACGGCGGACAACGTGGTGCCGTGGTACTGGACCACCTCGGCGACGATCGAGGCGTTCCACGCGCCGCCGGCCGCGGTGATGCCGCCGGTGACGTAGCTCCCGAAGATCCCGGGCAGTATCAGGTTGCGCCACCTCAGTACCGTCGGCAGTCGAAGGTTGGCAGCGGCGTCGCGAAGGTCATTGGGGATCGCACTCGCGCCGGCGATGACGTTGAACAGGATGTACCACTGCGTGCCGAGCGCCATCAGCAGGATGCCGCCCCAGTTGATGCTGATTCCGGTCATCAGCAGCAGGGCGGTGAACAACGGAAACAAAAAGTTCGCCGGGAAGGACGCCAGCACCTGGACCACCGGCTGGGCAAAGCGAGTTACCTTGGGATTCAAGCCAATCCACACCCCAATGGGTACCCAGATCAACGTCGAGACCACGACCACCACCACAACGCGGGCGAAAGTGGCCAAGCCGAGCAGCGCCGCGTGGCCGACCTCCGCGAAGCCCACGCTGTGGGCGATGTACTCGATCATTCGGAACGCGCCGTAGCCGAGCGCACCACACAACGCGAGAATGAATACTGCGTCGCCAAAACTGCGTCGCGCGGCTGACGTCTTGAGCGGACGTCCGGTTGTGCCGAACACCGCCATCACCCGGTCGACCGGGTACACCAGCCGCCCGAGGGGACGGGCGACGATGCCGGGTACGCGTGAGCGCCGCAGGACGTCCAGTGTCACGCTGCGCGGCGCTTCCAGCGACTCGGATTCCTCGATGCGAAATCGTTCGGCCCACGCCGTCAGCGGGCGCCAGAACAGCGCGTTCACCCCGATGATCACCACGACCATGGTCGCGACGGCCAGCAGGACCCTGGTGAGGCTTCCCTGGTCGCTGGCCGATGCGACATAGGCGCCGATCCCGGGCAGGGCGAACCTGTGGTTGTTGACGCTGAGGGCTTCCGACGCGGTGAGGAAGAACCAGCCCCCGCCGAAACTCATCATGCCGTTCCAGACCAATGGGATGACACCGCTGGGCAGATCGACCCGCCAGAACCGCTGCCAGCGCGACAGCCGCAACAACCGGGACGCCTCGTCGAGATCGTGGGGCTGAGTGATCAACGACTGGTAGAACGCGAAGGTCATGTTCCACGCCTGTGAGGTGAAGATCGCGAAGATGGATGCGCATTCCAGACCTAACAGCGAGCCCGGAAACAGCGCGATGAAACCGGTGATGGTGATCGCGAGGAATCCCAGAACCGGCACGGATTGCAGGAAGTCCAACAGCGGGATGAGCACTTTTTCGGCACGGCGGGAACGCGCCGCCGCGGTGGCGTAGGAGAACGTGAACACCAGGGATAGGCCCAGTGCGGCGAACATTCGCAACAATGAGCGTGCGGCGTAATAGGGCAGGTTGGCGGGGTCGGTGGACACCGACGACGGCGCGTTGGGCACCGTCCACGGCACCGTCGCCCCGCGGCCGACGCGGACGACCACCCAGAGCAGCACCGCAGCCCCGACGAACACGGCGACATCGGCTGCCCAGCTGCGCGCCGGCCGGGCCACGACTGCGGCACCACGGCCGGGAAATGGGCGCAGCACGGTCATTTCGCCAATGGTGTCGCAAGCGACACCATTGCACCACCCGTGAGCCGATCCGGCCGTCCGCTGGGTGAATCGGTGGTAAACAGCCGCCCGCCAAGCCCATTGCGGGCTATATTTCCGCGTCATGAGCGAAGAGCACGCGTTGGTCATCGTCGCCGGGTATCAGGACCTCGAGTCGGCCCGCCGCGACTTCGAATCCCTGGCCGAGCGGACGAAGGCCAAGGACGTGCCGCTGCGGGGCGCGGTGCTGGTCGGCAAGGACGCCGACGGCACCCCCGTGCTGGTGGACACGGGCAACCGGCTCGGCCGCCGCGGCGCCGCGTGGGGCGCCGGGGCGGGCCTGGCCGTCGGCCTGTTCTCGCCGGCGCTGCTGGCCACCGCGGTGGTCGGCGCGGCCGCGGGCGCGTTGGCGGGCACCTTCGCCGACCACCGGATCAAAAGCGGACTGGCCGACAAGATCGGGCAGGCGCTGGCCGCGGGCAGCGGCCTGGTCATCGCGGTGACGCCGGCGGGCGGCCGGCTCGCCGTCGAGCAGGCGCTGGGCGGCTCGCCGATGAAATCGGTTGCGGAGCTCAGCCATTCGACGCTGAGGAGCCTTAGCGCGGCGCTGGAAGAGGCGATGGGCAAGTTCAATCCGGACCGCACCCGGCTGCCGTTGCCGCAACGCGCGTTCGGCGGCACCATCGGCCGCACCATGGCGGACTCGGTCGGTGACTGGACCATCGTGCCCGGGCCGAAGGCGCCCGACGGCGCGCCCAACGTGTTGATCGTGCTCATCGACGACGCCGGGTTCGGCGGTCCGGACACCTTCGGCGGCGGCATCCGGACGCCCACGCTGACCCGGGTGGCGCAAAACGGGTTGACCTACAACCGCTTTCACGTCACCGCGGTCTGCTCACCCACCCGCGCGGCGCTGCTGACCGGGCGCAACCACCACCGGGTGGGCTTCGGATCGGTCACCGAGTTTCCCGGCCCCTTCCCGGGCTATTCGTCGGTGAAGCCGCAAAGCTGCGCCGCGCTGCCCCGCATCCTGCGCGACAACGGCTATGTGACAGGCGGTTTCGGCAAGTGGCATCTGACCCCGGACAACGTCCAGGGGGCGGCGGGGCCGTTTGACAACTGGCCGCTGGGTTGGGGATTCGACCACTTCTGGGGATTCCTGTCCGGCGCCGCCGGCCAGTACGACCCGATCATCACCCAGGACAACGCCGTGATCGGCGTGCCGCAGGGCAAGGACGGCAAGCCCTATTACTTCCCCGACGACCTCACCGACAAGGCCGTCGAATGGCTGCACGCCGTGCGGGCCCAGGACGCCGAGAAGCCGTGGATGATGTACTACTCGACCGGCGCCACCCACGCGCCGCACCACGTGTTCAAAGAGTGGGCCGACAGGTACCGCGGCCAGTTCGACGAGGGCTGGGACGTCTACCGGCGCAAGACATTCGAACGGCAAAAGCAGCTCGGCGTCATTCCGCCGGACGCCGAGCTCACCGAGCGGCCCGACCTGTTCCCGGCGTGGGACGGCCTGTCGGACAACCAGAAGAAGCTGTTCGCCCGCCAGATGGAGGTGTTCGCCGGCTTCTCGGAAAACGCCGACTGGAACGTCGGCCGGCTCCTGGACGCGATCGATGATCTCGGCGAGTCGGACAACACGCTGGTCTTCTACATCTGGGGCGACAACGGCGCCAGCATGGAGGGCACGGTCACCGGCTCGTTCAACGAGATGACGTTTCTGAACGGGGTACTGCTCGACGCCGACCATCAGCTGGAGCTCATCGAGCAGTACGGCGGGATCGAGGCGCTCGGCAACGAGTTCACCGCACCGCATTTCGCCAGCGCGTGGGCCCACGCCAACAACACCCCGTTCCAGTGGGGCAAGCAGATGGCCAGCCACCTGGGCGGGGCGCGCGACCCGATGGCGGTCGCCTGGCCGGCCCGGATCCGGCCCGACGCGGTGGTTCGTGACCAGTTCACCCACTGCATCGACATCGCCCCAACGGTGTTGGAGGCCATCGGTTTACCGCAGCCGGTCAGCGTCGACGGCATCGATCAGGAGCCCTTGGACGGCACCAGTTTCGTGCACACCTTCGACGACGCGGCGGCCGAGGAACGCCACACCGTCCAGTACTTCGAGATGTTCGCCAGCCGCGCCATCTACAAAGACGGGTGGTGGGCGTGCGCCCGGCTGGACAAGGCGCCGTGGGACTTCTCGCCGGAGACGCTGCAACGGTTCGCGCCCGGAAGCTACGATCCCGACGAGGACGTCTGGGAGCTGTATCACCTGCCCGACGACTTCTCCCAGGCGCGCAACCTGGCGGCCGAACATCCCGACAAGCTCGCCGAACTCACACAGCTGTGGTGGGCCGAGGCCGAACGCAACCGGGTGCTGCCGTTGCTGGGCGGGCTCGCGGTGATGTTCGGCAGCCTGCCGCCGCTGCCCACCACCACGCGGTTCACCTTCAAGGGCGGCGTGCAGAACATCCAGCGCGGCATGGTGCCCCGCATCTTCGGCCGCTCCTATGCGATCGAGGCCCGCCTGACGGTCCCCGAGGACGGCGCGCAGGGCGTGATCGTCGCCGACGCCGACTTCATCGGCGGGTTCGCCTTATGGGTCGACGAGGGGCGGCGCCTGCGCCACACGTACTCGTATCTGGGTGTCGACACCTACAAGCAGGTCTCGGACGAGCCGATTCCCACCGGCGACGTCACGGTCCGGATGCTGTTCGAGTCCGAGCAGCCGGTCCCCGGCTCGGGCGGCCGGGTGACGCTGTGGGCCGGCGATCGGCAGATCGGTGCGGGCGAGATGGCCAAGACGGTGCCGCTGGCGTTCACCTCGTACGCCGGGATGGACATCGGCCGCGACAACGGCCTGGTGGTGGACCGCGAGTACGAGGACAAGGCGCCCTACGCGTTCACCGGCACCGTCAAGGAGGTCGTCTTCGACCTCAAACCCGTTGCGCCCGAAGCGGAGAAGGCGCTGCACGAGCACGCGGCGGTGCAGGCCGTCGGCCGGGGCGCCGCGGGCTGAGGCGCTGACTACTGCTGGGCCAGGACGACGTTCGCCCCGGCGAGGCCGGACTGGATGCCGCGGTCGATCTGGTCGGCGACGGGCGGCCCGCCGTTGGAGACGGTCTCCGGGCAGCTGCAGCTGAGTTCGCTGAATACGCTGGGGTCGGCGCCGGCGGGCACCGCCATCGCCACCGCTGCCCCGACGGCAAGGGCAGCGCCGGCAAGGATTTTCGATACCACTCGTTGTTCTCCGCGCTAGTTGGTATGCGAAATGGTAGGCGCCGAAAATCGCTGATCTGCTAGCGCGGCGTTTCGATTGCGTTAAGACGAATGCGTCGGGCAGTAAGCGCGGATGCTCGCGCCGACGAAGAAACCGGCGTGGTAGCCGTCCAGGCCGCTGTTGGCCTGCACCGTGGACGCGACCTGGGCGGGCGTCTTGCCGTTGTCGATCTCGTCGCAGACCTCGTGACCGGCGATGATGGCTTTGTCGGGTGATCCGAAGCGGATGCCCTTGGCGGTCAGCGCGGCCAGGAAGGCGTCGTCGTTCGCGTCGCCGCGGGCGATCGGGGCGGCCGCGAGGGGTCCGAGCGCGGCCAGCACGGCCAGGACGGGGGCCCAGACCCGTGACATCACCCATCCTTCCTCAGCCGCGAATGCTGGACGTTACAGCTTCGCACACGGTACCGACCGCAAATTTGCGATCACGGCGAGGGAAAGTAACGGCGTTGCGCGAGGTGCCGTCGTGTTGCGCTACGACGGGATGTCGGCGTACTGCGGGCAGTACGCGCGCTCGGCGATCGCGACGAAGTAGCCGGCGTTGTCGCCGTCGAGCTTGCTGCTGTTCATCACGTCGGTCGCGATCTGCTCCTGCGTCTTGCCCATGTCGAGCTGGTGGCAGACCAGGTGACCGGCCGCGATCGCCGATTTGGCGTTGTCGTGCTCGATGCCGTGGGCGTGCAGGGCCGCGATGAACGCGTCGTCGTTGCCGTCGGCCTGGGCATTCGGCGCGGGCAACAGCGGGCCCAGCAGCGCGACGGCCGGGATGAACCCGGCCGCCAACAGCGGGAGCAGCAGGCGGGGCTTGCGGCTGCGGGTGCTCGTCATTTCTAATACCCCCAAGGGTCTTCCAAAAAGATCCGAGTTCGACGACTGAAGGTTCGACCTAGAACGTTGCAGGCAGGTTACAGCTTGGCATCGTTCAATCATCGTGGATATTGCGAACATCGCAACATTGGTTATGTCGTCCGAGCGCGATCGGTAGCTTGACGGCATGCCGTACGCGCGCTGGCTGACGCTCGCCGTCGTGGCGGCATGCGCGGTGAGCGCGGCGGGCTGCGGCGTGCGGCTGGTCTCGACGGCCAGCGCCAGGGAGGTGTCCGGCACGCTGCGGTCCGGCGGCATGGACCGCACGTACACGCTGCACGTGCCGCCCCGCGAACCGGTCGGCCTGGTGCTCAGCCTGCACGGCGGCGGCGGCCGCGGAACCGGGCAGCAGGGCCTGACCGACTTCGACGCCGTCGCCGACGCCACCGACCTGCTGGTGGCCTATCCCGACGGCTTCGACAAGAGCTGGGCCGACGGGCGGGGGGCGTCACCGGCGGATCGCGACCACGTCGACGACGTCGGGTTCCTGGTCGCGCTGGCCGGCAAGCTGCAAAGCGACTACCACATCCCGCCCGGGCATGTGTTCGCCACCGGCATGTCCAACGGGGGCTTCATGACCAACAAGCTGGCCTGCGAGCGCGCCGACGTCTTCGCCGCCATCGCGCCGGTCGCGGGGACGCTGGGCGCGGGCGTGGCCTGCCATCCGTCGCGGCCGGTGGCCGTCCTGGCGGCGCACGGCACCGCCGACCCGCTGGTGCCGTTCAACGGCGGGGACGTGCGGGGACGCGGCGGGGTCAGCCACTCCGTCGCCGCGACCGCCATGGTGGGCATGTGGCGGTCTGTCGACGGCTGCCGGGGCGACCCGGCGACGCAGGTGCTGCCCAACGTCGGCGACGGCACCGTCGTGCACCGCTTCGACTCGACGGCGTGCGCGGCGTCGACCGAGGTGGTCTTCTACCAGATCGACAACGGCGGGCACACCTGGCCGGGCGGCAAACAATATCTGCCCCAGGCGGTCATCGGGCGCACCTCGCGGGCGCTGGACGCGTCGGAGGTCATCGCCCGGTTTTTCGTCGCGCACGCCCGCGATTAGCCCTGTTACTATGCCTCATGGCGGCGATCGTCCCCTCTAGGCACTCCGCAGGAATTCACTTGAAGCTCAAACGATTTGGCGCCGCCCTGAGCATCCTGGCCGCGGGCGCGACGGTGTTGTCGGCGTGCGGCGGCGAACACCACACCGCCGGGGGCACCGCGACGACGAGCGCGCCGCCGGCCAAGGTGTCCTGCGGCGGGAAGCCGACGCTGCGGGCGAGCGGCTCGACCGCCCAGCAGAACGCGATGACCCGTTTCGTCAAGGCCTTCGAGCAGGCCTGCCCCGGGCAGTCGCTGAACTACACACCCAACGGTTCGGGCGCGGGGATCGGCGAATTCCTGGGCAACCAGACCGATTTCGCAGGCTCGGACTCGCCGCTGAGCGCCGACGAGTACACCCGCGCGCAACAGCGGTGCGGCTCGCCCGCGTGGAATCTGCCCGTGGTGTTCGGCCCCATCGCGATCGCCTTCAACGTCAACGGCGTGACGGCGCTGAGCCTCGACGGCCCCACCCTGGCCCGAATCTTCAACGGCGGCATCACCACCTGGAGCGATCCGGCGATCCAGGCGCTGAACCCCGGTGCCGCCCTGCCGGCCGAGCCGATCCATGTGGTGTTCCGCAGCGACCAGTCCGGCACCACGGACAACTTCCAGCGCTACCTCGACAGCGCGTCCAACGGCGCGTGGGGCAAGGGCGCCGGCAAGACATTCAACGGCGGTGTCGGCGAGGGCGCCAAGGGCAACGACGGCGCCGCCGCGGCCGTCAAGGGCACCGAGGGGTCGATCACCTACAACGAATGGTCGTTCGCCCAGGCGCAACACCTGGGCATGGCCAAGGTCATCACGTCGGCCGGCCCGGACCCGGTGGCGATCGGCGCGGACTCGGTGGGCAAGACGATCTCGGCCGCCTGGTTCATCAAGCAGGGCAACGACCTGGCCCTCGACACGATCTCGTTCTACCGGCCCAACCAGCCCGACTCCTACCCGATCGTGCTGGCGACCTACGAGATCGTCTGCTCGAAGTATCCCGACTCCCAGGTCGGCACCGCCGTGAAGGCGTTCCTGCGCAGCACGATCGGCGCCGGGCAGGACGGGCTGGCGGACAACGGGTACATCCCGATTCCGCAGGAGTTCAAATCCCGGCTGTCGACCGCGATCGACGCCATCTCATGACCCGCGATACCTCGGGCAGTACGCAGCCACGCTGGCGCCGATGAAGTACCCGGCGCGGTAGCCGTCCAGGTTGCTGTTGGACATCACCTCGGAGGCGATGTCGGACTTCTGCTTACCGAGATCCAGTTCGTCGCAGACCTCGTGGCCGGCGACGATGGCGGCTTGCGGCGACGCGAACTGGATGCCCTTGAGCTTCACCGCCGCCACGAACGCGTTGTCGACCGCGTCCGCGCGGGCGGCCGGGGCGGCCGGCGCCGCAAGGCCGAGCAGCGTGACCAGCGCGCCGAGGCCGCGCAACATCCGGCTGGTCGGCACCGCTGAGACCTCCCCGTGGACCATCGCTGCCGGCACTCCGGGCCGCTGACACCCAAGATCATTGCACGCCGCGACCGGAAGTTCAGCGCTGGCAGGACGGGCACCAGTACGTCACCCGCTCACCGCCGTCGTCGTAGCTGATGGGGGTGCGGCAGCGGCGGCAGGGTTGTGCCGCCCGCCCGTACACCCACAGCTGCCGGCCGGCCCGGGTGTCGCCCGTGGTGCAGCGGTTCCATCGGAAGCGGTTGATCCACAGCATGTCCCGGGCCCGCGACACCAACCGGTGCGGGTCGGCGACCGCGCCCACCCGCGCGGTGGGCAGGTGCCCGCTGACGAAACACAGTTCGTTGCAATAGACGTTGCCGATCCCGGCCAGCACCCGCTGGTCCAGCAGCGCCTCGGCCAGCGGCCGGTCCGGGCGCGCCGCCAGGTTGGCGGCCGCGCGCTCCGGATCCCAGTCCGGGCCCAACAGGTCGGGCCCCAGGTGCGCGACCGCGTCGGTGTCGCGGTCACGCTCCAGGATCTCCAGCACGCCAAGGTCGACGCCCACGGCGCGAACATCGTTGGCTTCCAAGATGATTCGCGCCCGATGGTCGATCCGGCCCGGCCGGGTGCCGACGCGCCAGCTGCCGTCCATCTTCAGATGCGAGTGGATGCTGGCCCGTCCGACGCGGATGAACAGGTGCTTGCCGCGGCTGAGCACCTCGTCGACGACCTGCCCGGTCAGGTCGACGGTGGCGAACCGCGGAACCCGGACGTCGCAACGGGTCAGGGTGCGCCCGGCCAAGTGCTCGCGCAGCGCGGCCGCGGTGTGCCAGACGGTGTCGCCCTCGGGCATTATTTCCCGGGGGTCATCGCAACCGCATTCCGCGCGGGGTCCGGGCGAATCCGGCGTCCGAGAGCGCCTCGCCGACCCGGCCGCCCTGCAACGCCGGCGCCCCGTCGATGCGTTCGACCAGGATCGACGCGACGCGCCGGGCCGCGACCAGGTCGGCCAGCGCCGCGGCCGCGGCATGGGCGGCCGCGGGATCCTCGGTGAACGTCAGCAGTGACCGCCCGCCGCGCTCGAGGAACCAGGCCAGCTCGCCGTCGACGAGCACGACCAGCGCCCCCGCCTTGCGGCCCGGCCGCGCCGCTGTGCCCTGGCCGCCGGCAGCGTCGGCGCCCGAGGCCGGCCAGGGCAGCGCGGCGCCGTACGGGTTGGCCGGGTCGGCGGCGGCCAGCGCGACCGCCCGGTACTCCGGGCGCTCGGGGTCGATCCCGTCGGTGTAGCTGCGCAGCCGGTCGACGGTGGAGGCGACGGCGAACTGGGCGCCGCCCAGCGACTCGACGAAGTAACCGCGCTGGCACCTGCCGGCCTCCTCGAACGTGCTCAGCACCTTGTAGACCGTGGCGAAACCGCCGGGCACCCCCTCGGCGGCCACCGCGCCCCGGGTCAGCACGCCGTGCCGGTTCAGCAGCAGCTCGGCCTGATAGTGGGCCCGCACCGTGGAATCCGGCTCGGGGGCCGGCAGCACCGACCACCGCCCGGCCACGGTCGGGTCGGTGCTGCGGTGCTGGGCATGCGCGACGCTGTAGCGGCTCAGCCGCGGCGGCCGCTGCACCCGGTGCGCCGGCTGGGACGGTCGCGAGCGCTTCCGGGCCCCCGCGCCACCCAGCACGGCGCGGACCGGCGCGAACGTGTCGCCGGTGACCCAGCCGGCCCAGATGAGCTCCCACAGCGCGTCTTTGAGCGCCGCCGATCCCTCGCCGGGCGGCCCGCCGCCGGCGAGCTGGCGGAAGAAGTACGCGCCGCCCCCGGCCAGCGTGTCCAGGATCGCGCGATGGACGTCGGTCAGCTCGAGCGGGGCGGGGCCGGCCAGTGTGAACGGGGCGGACTCGCCGGCGTGCAGCGCGACCCAGCCGTCGCTGCCCGAGATCGACCCGGCGCCCGACCAGGTGACCTCGCCGCCGGCCAGCAGCTCGTCGAGCAGCGCGGGGGAGTAGTCGCGGACACGCGGCGCCAGGATCAGCGGCTCGAGCGCCGAGGCCGGCACCCGGACCCCGGCCAGCTGGTCGATCACCGAGACCAGCCCGTCGAGGCCCGCCTGGGGTGCCGACACGTGGTGCCAGGCCGGCAGGAACCGCCCGTAGGCGGCGGTGCTCACGGGCTCGACCTGCGCGTGCATCGCCGCCAGCGAGCGCCGTCGCAGGATGCGCAGCACGTCGGCGTCGCACCACTGCTCGCCGCCGCCGGGCACCCCGGGGATGTCGGGCGCGACGACGAAGTCGCCGCGCACCAGCTTGCCTTTGGAACTGGAGGGGTCGGCGAGCCGGCCCAGCACGTCGGCGGTGACCCGCAGTCCCAGGCCGAACCGGGCGGCGGCCTCGGCCGTGGTGAACGGGGTGTGGGTGCGCGCATAGCGGCCCAGCAGCTCGCCCAGCGGGTCGGCCACCGCCTCGGTGAAGGCCGTCGGCACGCCCAGCGGAACGGCGGCGCCGACGCCGTCGCGCAACCGGCCGATGTCCTCGACGGCGACCCACCAGCTGCGGCCGGCGAACGACACCGTCAGCGCCCGCCTGGCGGCCCGCAACCCCTCCAGCCAGCCGCCGACGTCGGCGCCGCCGGCCCGCGCGGACAGCTCCTCCTCGGTCAGCGGGCCCAGCAGCCGCAGCAGGTCGGCGGCGCCTTCGGCGTCGCGCGCGGCCCGGTCGGCCGACAGGTGCTGCAGCTGCCGGCCGGTCGCGGCGATGACGTCGGGATCGAGCAGTTCGCGCAGCTCCACCCGGCCGAGCAGCTCGGCCAGCAGCGTGCTGTCCAGCGACAGCGCCGCGGCCCGGCGCTCGGCGAGCGGGGTGTCGCCCTCGTACATGAACGCGCCGACGTAGCCGAACAACAGGGACGCCGCGAACGGGGACGGCCGCGCCGTCTCGGCTTCCAGCACCCGCACCCGGCGCTGGGCGATGCGGGTCATCAGCCCGGTCAGCGCGGGCACGTCGTAGACGTCCTGCAGGCATTCGCGGACGGTCTCCAGCACCACCGGGAAGTCGGGGTACTTGCGCGCCACGTCCAGCAGCTGGGCCGCGCGCTGGCGCTGGTGCCACAGCGGCGAGCGGCGGCCCGGGTGCCGGCGGGGCAGCAGCAGCGCGCGGGCCGCGCACTCCCGGAACCGCGACGCGAACAGCGCCGAGCCGCCCACCTCGGCGGTGACGACCGGGTCGATCTCGTCGGGGTCGAAGACGAACAGTTCGGCGCCGGGCGGCGCACCGTCGTCGCCGGAGAACTCCGTGTCGGGCAGCCGCACCACGATGCCGTCGTCGGAGGCGGTCGGCTTCTCGTCGATGCCGTAGCGTTCGCGCAGCCGCCGGCCCACCGCCAGGGCGAGCGGCCCGTGCACCCGCAGCCCGTACGGCGAGTGCAGGATCACCCGCCAGTCGCCCAGCTCGTCGCGGAACCGCTCGACCAGCAGGGTGGTGTCGGTGGGCACCACCCCGGCCGCGGTGCGCTGCTCGTCCAGCAGACCCCACAGGTTGTCGGTCGCGTAGGCGTCGAAACCCAAAGCGCCGCAACGCTTGTCGAAGTCGGCCCGCTTCAGTGCCGCCAGCTCCCCGGTGAACGCGCCGAGCGCGGCGCCGAGCTCGGCCGGGCGGCCGGCGTCGTCGCCGCGCCAGAACGGCAACCGGGCGGGCTGTCCCGGCGCGGGAATCACCAGCACCCGGTCATGGGTGATCTCGGTGATCCGCCAGCTGGTGGCGCCCAGCGAGATGACGTCGCCGGGGCGCGACTCGTAGACCATCTCCTCGTCGAGTTCGCCCACCCGCGACGGCTTTTCCGAGTCGGTGGCGAGATAGACCGTGAACAGCCCCCGGTCGGGGATGGCGCCGCCGGACGTCACCGCGAGCCGCTGCGCGCCGGGCCGCGCGGTCAGCGTGCCCGCATCGCGGTCGTAGACCAGGCGCGGCCGCAGCTCGGCGAACTCGGTGGAGGGGTACTTGCCGCTCAGCAGGTCCAGGGTGGCCTCGTAAACGCTGCGCGGCAGCGTCGCGAACGGGGCGGCCCGCCGCACGGTGTCGAACCACCGGTCGGCGTCGAGTGGCTCCAGCGCGGCGGCCGCCACGGTCTGTTGCGCCAGGATGTCCAGCGGGTTGGCGGGGACCCGCATCGTCTCGATCTGGCCGGCGAGCATGCGCTGCACGGTCACCGCGCACCCGATCAGGTCGGTGCGGTGCTTGGGGAAGACGACCCCCCGGGACACCTCGCCGACCTGGTGGCCGGCCCGCCCGATGCGCTGCAGGCCGCTGGCCACCGACGGCGGCGCCTCCACCTGGATCACCAGGTCGACGGCGCCCATGTCGATGCCCAGTTCCAGGCTCGACGTCGCCACCACCGCCTTGAGCAGCCCGCGCTTGAGGTCCTCTTCGACCAGGGCGCGCTGCTCCTTGCTGACCGAGCCGTGGTGGGCGCGCGCGAGCACCGCGTCGGCGCCCAGGGTCTGGCCGCTGCCCATGATGTGGGCCGGCGCCCCGCCGGGCACGCCGGGGTTCGACCCGGACGGCGCCGCGCCGACGTTCAGGCCGGCGCGCTCGGCGTGGATCTCGTTGAGCCGGGCGGTGAGTCGCTCGGCCAGCCGCCGCGAGTTGGCGAACACGATCGTCGAGCCGTGCGATTCGATCAGGTCGACCAGGCGCGCCTCGACGTCGGGCCAGATGGTGTTGTTCGCCAGGTTGGCCATGTCGGGCACCGGCACCTGCACGGTGAGCTCGATCGTCTTGGCCGACGGCGGGGCCACGATCGTGGTGGGGGCCCCGCCGGACAGGAACCGCGCCAGCTCCTCGGGCGGGCGCACGGTGGCCGACAACCCGATGCGCTGCGCCGGACGCCCCGCCCGCAGGTCGTCCAGCCGCTCCAGCGACAGCGCGAGGTGCGCGCCGCGCTTGCCGCCCGCGATGGCGTGGATCTCGTCCACGATCACCGTGTCCACCCCCGCCAGGGTCTCGCGGGCCGCGGAGGTCAGCATCAAGAACAGCGACTCCGGGGTGGTGATCAGCACGTCGGGGGGGTGCGCGATGAGTTGACGGCGCGCGGCGGGCGGGGTGTCGCCGGAGCGGACGCCGACGCTGATGTCGGGGGCGGGGTGCCCATGGCGCTCGGCGATCCGGGTGAGCCCCGCCAGCGGGGTGCGCAGGTTGCGCTCGACGTCGACCGCCAGCGCCTTGAGCGGGGACACGTACAGCACGCGCGTGCCGCGCGGGCGTTCGGCGGCACCGGCAAGACTGTCCAGCGCCCACAGGAACGCCGCGAGCGTCTTGCCGGATCCGGTCGGCGCGATCACCAGGGTGTTGGCGCCCTCGGCGATGGCGTCCCAGGCCTGCGCCTGCGCGGTGGTCGGCGCCGCGAAGGTGCTGGCAAACCACTCGCGCGTGGTCGCGCTGAACCGGCGCAGCGGCCCCGGTGGGGGCCCCGGCGGGGAATCGGCGCGAGTGCTCACCTCACCATGGTGCCAACACCCACCGACACCGGACCGGCGGGTTTCTACAGCCGCGCGGTCGCCATCGCCTCGGACAGTTCCTTCGGAATCTCCGGGACCCGGGCGATGGCGTCGAGCAGCGCGTGCGCGCAGGCGTCGGCCAGCCGCTCGGCGTCGGTGGTGGGGTCCATGATGCGCTGACGACAGATCTCGAAGGTGAACGCCAGCCAGCCCTGGATGATCACCCGCAGGTCGCGCTCGACCTCCGGTCGCAGCGCGCTGGTGTCCGGCATCCCGCTGACGACCTCACCGATGCGGGACATGATGTGTTCCATCTGGCGGTTCTTGGCCTCGTCGTCGATGCCGAGCAGGACCGGGTCGGACCGGCCGAGACCCACGTAGGCGGCCCACGCGGCTTCCGGATGCTGCTGGTGGTAGGCCATGTAGGCCAGCACGCCGGTCCGGATCTCCTCGAACATCGTCAGGCCCGCGGGCGGCGGGTTGTTGGTGGCCTCGTACAGCCGGTCGGCCTCGTCCTTGACGACCGCGGCGAAGAACGCCCGCTTGTCGGGGAAGTAGTGATACATCAGCGCGCGCGACACCCCCGCGCGCTCGGCTATCTCGTCGATGCGGACCTCGTCATAGGGTCGCTTCCCAAAGACTTCTGCCCCCAAAGCGAGCAGCTCAGCCCGCCGGTCCTCAGGGGATAGCCTCCTCCTGGCTGTCACCATGTGTCAGATAGTACTCATATGAAATGAGACGCCTCCCGCGCAGCGATGATGCTGGCCAGCGGTAACGCGCGGACGGGCCGGCGGAGTTTGCCCGGGGACGCCGCCGGGTATATGTCCCCATGCGGCATCTCGCGAGGGGCACCGGCCCGCGCGGATCGCACACTCTGCGCACGAAGCGCAAAACACAAAAAAGCATTCGTGGCGCGGTAATAAATGCGACGCGGCGAGCGATGGAACCACCAGCGATGGAACTCAAGTGCAGCGAGCGTGAGGGGCATTGATGCAGCGAGCGGGGGAGCGGTCACCCGGCGACCGCTTGGGGCAGGAGGACGGCGAGGTGCACGCCGCCATCCGCTTTGCCGCGCTCGCCGCGACCGCCGGCGTCGGCTTCGTCGTGCTCGCGGCGCTGTGGGTCAGCACCTGCCCGGGAACCGGGGTGGACACGGTGGCCTGTGGCGCGCCGCAGCGGACGATGCTCGCGTTCGGCGGTCCGCTGATCCTGATGGCCGGTGGGCTCTGGGCGTTCCTGCGCACCTATCGGGTCTGGCGGGCGCACGGCACGTGGTGGGGTTGGCACGGCGCCGGCTGGTTCTTGTGGACGTTGATGGTGGCGACGCTCGGCCTGGCCGTGTCGCCCATCGCAGGCCCGGTGCTGGCCCTGTAGCTCAGGACCCGGGGGGTCCCTGGGTGACGGCGCGCCGCTGCGGCGCGGCCTCCGCGGTCAGCTGCCACTGCTCGTCGATGTGGGCCACCCGCCGATGCTCCACGACGAACCACAACGCCCCCGCGATCGTTCCGAGCACCGCGACCAGGCTCGTCGTGGCCAGCCACTCGTAGTGGCCGTAGGCTGCGGCGGCCGTGGTGCTGATCATCCCGCCCACCGCGACGGCCAGCAGGATGAAGCCGGGCCAGTAGAGGTTGTTCTTCATCGTGAAACCGGCATGCGGCTGAGTGGTCCGGAAATGATCCGTCGGATCGCGATGCCTGTCGCCCATCGCTTCCCCTTCCGTTGTCGGATTTTCGCCTCAGGTCGGGACGGCCCGATCGCGCGCGAGCACCTCGGGCAGCGATATCGCCCCGACCGTCGTGATCAGCCATACGACGACGGTGGTGGCGGCCCAGGAGGCGACGCCGCGAATGGTCAGCCCGTGCGTCAACGCCGAGGCCAGCGCCAGCGCCACCAGGGTCAGTACCAGGCCGGTGCCCCCCAGCAGGAGCGACGCATACGCGCGGGGCAATCGCACGATCGGCAAAGACAGCGCCGCCTGCGCGACGGTGAACAACAGCACGGCGACGACGAACCCGGACACCGACACCGAGACATCGGGAACGACCCGGGCCGCCACCAGCAGTCCGATCGACCACGATGCCAGAAGAACAACCGCGCGAAGCAGAGCCTGCTTCATGCGATAAGTGTAGGTCGACAGGTTGCCGGTGTTAAGGAGCCGACTCGGCCTGCCAGGTTATTCGCAGCCGTAAATGGGTATCAGCTCTACACCATGATGAGTGCCGGAAGCGTTGCGTCAGCGTGCTCGCCCCGCCGGGGGCGGAATCGCGAAGACACCGACTTCGTTTATTGCCCCAACGTCGTTCACTGCCCCGACGATCGCCATGATCAGCGCGTTCCCGGTCGTGCCGCATGACCAACCGGTTGGAACCTACGGTCGACGGCGGGCTGCGCGGCAGTAGTAATGTCGAGCCGACATTGCCGGGAGACCATATGACCGATGCGGGATCGCGCGCGAACAAGCGGCAGCGCGGCCATCGCGCCGTCGAATTGCACGTGGCGGCACGCCTGGAGAACCTGGCGATGCTGCGCACGCTCGTGGGTGCCATCGGCACCTTCGAGGACCTGGATTTCGATGCGGTCGCCGACCTGCGGCTCGCGGTGGACGAGGTGTGCACCCGCCTGATCCGCTCGGCCACGCCGGACGCGACGCTGGTGGTCGTGGTCGACCCGCACGACGACGAACTGGTGGTGGAGGCGTCCGCGGCCTGCGACACCCACGACGTGGTGGCGCCGGGCAGCTTCAGCTGGCATGTCCTGACGTCGCTGGCCGACGAGGTGCAGACCTTCCACGACGGTCGGGAACCCGCTGAAGCCGGCAGTGTCTTCGGTATCACGCTGACCGCGCGAAGGGCGGCCTCTAGCAGGTGACAGCGCGAGCTGCAGGCGGTTCGGTCTCGCGGCCGAACGAGTATGCCGACGTTCCGGACATGTTCCGCGAACTGGCCGGCGTAGCCCCCGACTCGATGGAATTCCAGCGCCAGCGCGACAAGATCGTGGAGCGGTGCCTGCCGCTGGCCGATCACATCGCCCGGCGCTTCGAGGGCCGGGGCGAACCCCGCGACGACCTGGTTCAGGTGGCGCGGGTGGGGCTGGTCAACGCGGTCGTCCGCTTCGACGTCGAAACCGGCTCGGACTTCGTCTCCTTCGCGGTGCCCACGATCATGGGGGAGGTCCGTCGGCACTTCCGCGACAACAGCTGGTCGGTCAAGGTTCCGCGGCGGCTGAAGGAACTGCACCTGCGACTGGGCACCGCCACCGCCGACCTGTCGCAACGGCTCGGCCGGGCGCCGACAGCGACCGAACTCGCCTCCGAATTGGGGATGGAGCGCGACGAGGTGGTCGAGGGCCTGGTGGCGGGCAGCTCCTACAACACGCTGTCCATCGACACCGGTGGTGGCAGCGACGACGACGACGCCCGTGCCATCGCGGACACCCTGGGTGACGTCGATGTCGGCCTCGACCGCATCGAGGATCGGGAGGCGTTGCGGCCCCTGCTCGAGGCGCTACCCGAGCGGGAACGAATGGTGTTGGTGCTCAGGTTCTTCGAGTCGATGACGCAGACACAGATCGCCGAGCGGGTCGGCATCTCGCAGATGCACGTGTCCCGGCTGTTGGCCAAGTCGCTAGCGCGGCTGCGGGACCAGTTGCAGTAGCGGCCGCGCCGGCCCGCGGTCGGCCCCGGCAGGCCTCAGCAGCTGCTCCGCGCCCGGCGTCGTCACCGGGAGCGTGCCGTCGGGGTCGCAGATGCGCAACAGGCGCTCCACCACCGCGCTGGGCACCATGGCCCAGCGGACCTGGGCGGCCGAGCACGCGACGTTGATCCGGTGCAGCGCCGAAAAGCCGGCTGTGCCGATGAATTCCAGGCCGCGCAGGTCGAGGATCACTCGCCGGGATCGCCTGATGCTGCGTTGCGCGTAGGCCGCGAGCTGATCGGCGTTGGCCGCATCGAGCTCACCGTCGACGGTGATCAGGGTGCCCAGCGCGCTCGAGCGGGCGGTGAATTGAGCCGTGCGGCTCTGTTGCCAAGATTGGGCCACAGACATGCTTGTCTCCATCATCGGGAGGATCTGCTGCGGATGACGTCAGGCGGTGAGTGATGGTTCGAAACCCGGGAGTTCGCAATTCCCCGTGCCCTCGACGTTATCCGGGCGGCTGTGAACTCAACCTGACCTGAACCCTACCCCCGGTTCAGGGGGGCGACAACGTTTACCTAACTGGTTCCCAGGAACCCAGGTCAGGCGACCGCAGTCATTTGATCTCGGCGAGCACCGTGCCCTGGGTGATGGCCGCGCCCGCCTCGACCGCAAGCCCGGTGATGGTGCCGTCCTTGTGGGCCGTGACGGGGTTTTCCATCTTCATCGCCTCGAGGACCACGACCAGGTCGCCGGCGGCGACCTCCTGTCCCTCCTCGACGGCGACCTTGACCACGGTGCCCTGCATGGGCGCGGTGACGGCGTCGCCCGAGGCCGCGGCGCCGGCGTGCGACCCGCGCTTGCGCGGCTTGGGCTTCTTCCGGATGACGCCGGCCGGGTCGGCCGAACCGTTGGCCAGCGCCAGGTCGCCCGGCAGCGACACCTCGAGCCGGCGGCCGCCGACCTCGACGACCACCTTCTGGCGGGGCCGGGTGTCCTCTTCGTCGAGCGGTTCGCCGCCGGTGAACGGTTCGACGGTGTTGTTCCACTCGGTCTCGATCCAGCGGGTGTGCACCGAGAAGCCGTTGTCGTCGCCGATGAACGCCGGGTCACTCACCACGGCGCGGTGGAAGGGGATCACCGTCGCCAGGCCCTCGACCTCGAACTCGTCCAGGGCCCGCCGGGCGCGCGCCAGCGCCTCCTGCCGGTTGGCGCCGTACACGATCAGCTTGGCCAGCATCGAGTCGAACTGGCCGCCGATCACCGAGCCGGTCTCCACGCCGGAGTCCAGCCGCACGCCGGGCCCGGCGGGCGGGTGGAACTTGCTGACCGGGCCGGGCGCCGGCAGGAAGCCGCGGCCGGCGTCCTCGCCGTTGATCCGGAACTCGATCGCGTGCCCGCGCGGGGTCGGGTCCTCGGTGATGTCGAGCTTCTCGCCGTTGGCGATCTTGAACTGCTGCAGCACCAGGTCGATGCCCGCGGTCTCCTCGGTGACCGGGTGCTCGACCTGCAGCCGGGTGTTGACCTCCAGGAAGGAGATGAGGCCGTCCTGCCCGACCAGGTACTCGACGGTGCCGGCGCCGTAGTAGTGGGCCTCCCTGCAGATCCGCTTGGCCGACTCGTGGATCTCCTTGCGCTGCGCGTCCGTCAGGAACGGCGCGGGCGCCTCCTCCACCAGCTTCTGGAAGCGGCGCTGCAGCGAGCAGTCGCGGGTGCCGGCGACGACGACGTTGCCGTGCTGGTCGGCGATCACCTGCGCCTCGACGTGGCGCGGCTTGTCGAGGTAGCGCTCGACGAAGCATTCGCCGCGGCCGAACGCGGCCGTCGCCTCGCGGACGGCCGACTCGTACAGCTCGGGGATCTCCTCGATGGTGCGGGCCACCTTCATGCCCTTGCCGCCGCCGCCGAAGGCGGCCTTGATCGCGACCGGCACGCCATACTCCTCGGCGAACGCCACCACCTCGGCGGCGTCCTTCACCGGGTCCGGGGTGCCGGGCACCAGGGGGGCCTGCGCGCGGGCCGCGATGTGCCGGGCGGTGACCTTGTCACCCAGGTCGCGGATCGACTGCGGGCTGGGGCCGATCCAGATCAGGCCGGCGTCGATCACCGCCTGGGCGAAGTCGGCGTTCTCCGACAGGAAGCCGTAGCCGGGGTGGACCGCGTTGGCGCCGGACTTCTCCGCCGCGTCCAGCAGCTTGCCGAAGTCCAGGTAGGACTCCGCGGAGGTTTGGCCGCCCAGGGCGAACGCCTCGTCGGCCAGCCGCACGTGCGGCGCGTCGGCATCGGGTTCGGCATACACCGCCACGCTGGGCAGGCCCGCGTCGCGGGCCGCGCGGATCACCCGGACAGCGATCTCACCGCGGTTGGCGACGAGCACCTTGGAGATCCTCGAGCTGGCGTGACTAGCCACTGCGCCTCCTGTCGGCTGGACGTCTATTCGTCTCTAAGAGAATTTCTTACAAGTCTTGTCCGGGGAAGTTTATGCGCCGCGCCGAACGCGCTGATACCCGGTCTCCAAATCCGTTTCTGATCAGGCCGTCTCGCGCAGGCGCCGCTTGATCCGGGCCAGCATCGCCGACATCCCGCGCAGCCGCAGTGGGCTGATCAGAGCGGCCAGCCCGAGATCGGTGTAGAAATCCTCCGGCACCGCCAGGATGTCGGCGGCGGGTTGTTCGTCGAGCCCGGCGGCCAGGATCGACGCGAAGCCCCGCGTGGTGGGCGCCTCGGCGGGCGCGCTGAAGTGCAGCCGCACCCGGTCCGGGTCGCTGGCGTCGACGTGCAGGAAAAGCGGCGACTGGCATTCGGGCACCGGCTCCATCGCCGCCTCTTCCAGCTCGGGCGGCAGCGCCGGAAGGTCGTTGGCGAACTCCAGCAGCAACGCCAGCTTGTCCTGGCCCTCGACCTCGGCGAAGTCGGACACCACCTCGGCCAGCGGCGCGGGCAGGCTCATGGGACCGGCACGGCTCCCGGTTCGGGGCCCCCGACGATGGGCACGCGCACGGTGTTGCCCCACTCGGTCCAGGATCCGTCGTAGTTGCGCACCCCGGGCTTGCCCAGCAGATAGGTGAGCACGAACCAGGTGTGGCTGGAACGCTCGCCGATGCGGCAGTAGACGACGGTCTTGTCGTCCGGCCGCAGGAAGCCGTAGATCTCTTCGAGCTCGGCGCGGCTGCGGAAGCGGCCGCTCTCGTCGACGGCCCTGGCCCAGGGGATCGACCGGGCGGTGGGGATGTGCCCGCCGCGCAGCACGCCCTCCTCGGGGTACTCGGGCATGTGGGTGCGCTTGCCGGTGTATTCGTCGGGCGAACGCACGTCGATCAGCGGCTGGCTGCCGAGGATGCCCAGCACGTCGTCCTTGTACGCGCGGATGGGCTCGTCGTTGCGCTGCACGACGGGGTATCCCGTCGTCGTCCTGGTCGGGACGTCCAGGGTGGTTTCGCGGCGCTCGGCCAGCCAGAGGTCGCGCCCCCCGTTGAGTAGGCGGACGTCGGGGTGGCCGAACAGCGTGAAGACCCACAGCGCGTACGCCGCCCACCAGTTGCTCTTGTCGCCGTAGATCACCACGGTGTCGTCGCGGGCGATGCCCTTGCGGTCCATCAACTCGGCGAACTGCTGACCGTTGATGTAGTCGCGGACCCTCGGGTCGTTGAGGTCGGTGTGCCAGTCGATCTTGACCGCGCCGGGGATGTGGCCGACGTCGTAGAGCAACACGTCCTCGTCGGATTCGACGATCACCAGTCCGGGGGCGCCCATGTTGGCGGACAGCCAGTCGGCGGTGACCAGTCGTTCGGGGTGGGCGTATTCCGTCAGGGAGGGGTCTGGATCGGGGGGTAATGACACGAAGTCGAGCCTACCGCCGGGGCCGAAAGCGCCGCGGCCGCCGTAACCCATCCGCGACACGTAAACGTTTGCGACGACACGCCGAGGCGGGTCGCAACGGATTATGTTTCGGGGAAATTGCCGGCCCACAGCGTGGCCACCGACAGCCCCACCCGCCCGAGCAGCGACCGCAGCAGCGGCAGGCTCACGCCGATCACGTTCGACGGGTCGCCGTCGACTCCGTCGACGAACCAGCCGCCCAGGCCGTCGAGCGTGAATCCGCCGGCCACGCCCAGCGGCTCGCCGGCCGCGACGTACGCTCGCAGATCGGCTTCCGCCGGTCGCGCGAAACGCACTGTGGTGCAAGCGGATTCGACCTCGCGGTGGGTGATCGCCCCGCCGCTCAGCCGCAGCAGGCAGTGCCCGGTGTGCAGCAGGCCGGACCGGCCGCCCATCAGCCGCCACTGGCTCGCGGCGGCTTCGGCCGAGCCGGGCTTGCCGCACAGCGTGCCGTCGATGCAGAGCATCGAATCGCAGCCCAGCACAACGCAATCCGCCGCGACGGCGGAATCGAGGTCACCGGCCACCCGGTCGCCCTTGGCGGCCGCCAGCGCGCACACCACCTCGGCGGGCGAAGCGCCCGATCCCAGACTCGCGGTGATCGCATCCTCGTCGACCCCGGACACCACGACCAGCGGATCGACGCCGGCCTGGCGCAGCACCTTCAGGCGACCCGAAGAGGCCGACCCCAGCACCAGCCGGGTCACTGCTTCATGTGCGTCATCTGCTGCAGGGTGAGCCGCTGGTAGTTGGACATCGAGTAGCGCAGGCGGTCGACCGGGAGGCCCCAGCGGGTGCGCTCGGGCTCGGTGGGCTCGGGGGCGCCGCCGCCGACGCCGCCCAGCACGGCGATCAGCGCGGCCAGCTCCTCGTCGCTCGGTTTGCCTTTGAGCACGTGAATGTGCGGCTCGTGCGCGTGGGGCGTTTCGTCTGTCACAGCGTTCAATTGTTCGTCTCTCCCGTCGCTCACTGCGTTCGCTCCGCTCGCTCGACTCACAGCGGAATGTTCCCGTGCTTCTTGGGCGGCAGGTGGGAGATCTTGCGTTCCAGCAGGCGCAGCGCCGTGCCGATGTAGCCGCGGGTGTACGACGGCGGGATCACCGCGTCGACGTATCCCCGCTCGGCCGCGACGTAGGGGTTGACCAGCGTGTCCTCGTACTCCTGCTGCAGTTGCAGGCGCAGCGCGTCGACGTCCTCGCCCGCCTTGGCCGCCTCGCTCAGCTGCTTGCGGTAGACGAAGCCCACCGCGCCGGACGCGCCCATCACCGCGATCTGGGCGGTCGGCCAGGCCAGGTTGACGTCGCAGCCCATGTCCTTGGAGCCCATGACGCAGTACGCGCCGCCGTAGGCCTTGCGGGTGATCACGGTGATCTTGGGAACGGTGGCCTCGCCGTAGGCGTACAGCAGCTTGGCGCCGCGCCGGATGATGCCGTTGTATTCCTGGCCGGTGCCCGGCAGGAACCCGGGGACGTCGACCAGCATGATGATCGGGATGTTGAAGCAGTCGCAGGTTCGCACGAACCGGGCCGCCTTCTCCGAGGCGTTGATGTCCAGGCAGCCGGCGAACTGGGTGGGCTGGTTCGCCACGATCCCGACCGGCCTGCCCTCGATGCGGCCGAACCCGACGACGATGTTCTGCGCGTAGCCGGCCTGGATCTCCAGGAACTCGTCGTCGTCGAGGATGCGGGTGATCACCTCGTGCATGTCGTAGGGCTGGTTGGGCGAGTCGGGGATCAGCGTGTCCAGCTCGAGGTCCTCGGCGGTGAGGTTCTCCTCGATCGCGCCCTCGGGGACGGCCTCGGCGTAGCGCGGCGCGTCGGTGGCGTTGTTCGGGGGCAGGTAGCTGAGCAGGTCGCGGACCCAGTCGAAGGCGTCCTGCTCGCCGGAGGCGACGTAGTGCAGGGTGCCCGACTTGGCCATGTGGGTGTGGGCGCCGCCCAGCTCCTCCATGGTGACGTCCTCGCCGGTGACGGTCTTGATGACGTCGGGACCGGTGATGAACATCTGGCTGGTCTGGTCGACCATGACGACGAAGTCGGTCAGGGCGGGGGAGTAGACGTGCCCGCCGGCGGCGGCGCCCATGATCAGCGAGATCTGCGGGATGACGCCGGAGGCCAGGATGTTGTTGCGGAAGATCTTGCTGTACAGGCCCAGCGAGACGACGCCCTCCTGGATCCGCGCGCCGGCGCCGTCGTTGATGCCGATGAGCGGCCGGCCGGTCTTGATGGCCAGCTCCTGGACCTTGACGATCTTCTCGCCGTACACCTCGCCGAGGCTGCCCCCGAACACCGTGGCGTCCTGGCTGAAGATGCACACGTCCCGGCCGTCGATGGTGCCGTAGCCGGTCACCACGCCGTCACCGAGCGGGCGGTTGTTCTCCAGGCCGAAGTTCTTGCTGCGGTGCCGGGCCAGCGCGTCGAGCTCGACGAAGGAGTCCTCGTCCAGCAGGGCGTAGATGCGCTCGCGGGCGGTCAGCTTGCCCTTGGCGTGCACCTTTTCGACGGCCTCTTCGCCCACCGGGTGCAGCGACTCTTCCCGCCGCTTGTGCAGCTCGGCCAGCTTGCCCGCGGTGGTGTGGATGTCGATGGTGTGCTCGGCGGCGGGCTCTGCGGTATGAGCAGAGTGGTCGGTAACGCTTGTCATGGGACCCGATGGTATCGGCCGCCGGCGGGCCGGAGTTTTAGGCTGGGTCCAGTGACGGATCGCGATTCGCTTCGGCAACCGTTGGATCAGGCCGCGCTGCGCGCCGAGTTGATCGGGACGGGACTGGGCTGGCGCCAACTCGACGTCGTGGAGCGGACCGGGTCCACCAACGCCGACCTGCTGGCCCGCGCGGCATCCGGGGCCGACGTCGCCGGGGCGGTGCTGATCGCCGAGCACCAGACGGCCGGCCGGGGCCGGCACGGCCGCGGGTGGGGGGCGGCGCCGCGAGCCCAGGTCACGATGTCGGTGGGCGTCAGCGTCGTCGACGTGCCGACCGAGGGGTGGGGCTGGCTGCCGCTGGCCACGGGTGTGGCGGTGGTCGACGCCGTCTGGGCGGAGACCGGGGTGCGGGCGGGCCTCAAGTGGCCCAACGACGTGCTGGCCGGCCCGCCGGAGTCCCCGGGCAAACTGGCCGGCATCCTCGCCGAGGTGTCGCGGCCGGTCGTGGTGATCGGCCTGGGGCTCAACGTGACTCAGGCCCCCGAGGAGACCGACGGCCCCGGCGCCACCTCGCTGTTCGACCTCGGCGTGGCGGCGCCGGACCGCCACCGGCTGGTCTGCGCGGTGCTGGCCGAGCTCGGCAGGCGGATCGTGGGCTGGCGGGCGGCGCGCGGGGCCGACTGGGCGCTCGCGGCCGACTACCGGTCGCGCAGCCTGACCGTCGGCCGCGCCGTGCGGGCGCCGCTGCCCGGCGGCAAGGAGGTGGTCGGCACCGCGACCGCCGTCGACGACCAGGGCCGGCTGTGCCTGGAAACGGAAGGGGCGGCGGGAGGCCGGACCGTCGTCGTTTCGGCCGGTGACGTGGTGCATCTGCGCCAGTAGCGGTAGCTTCGGGCACGTGGGCTACCCGGACAACGCGCTGGCCGCCGGCGAACAGGTGGTGCTGCACCGTCACCCGCACTGGAAGCGCCTGATCGGGCCCGTGCTCGCGCTCTTGCTCGCGACCGCGCTGGCCGCGTTCGGCTCCGGCTACCTCAACTCGACGCACTGGGAGCAGCTCGCCAAGAACATCATCTACGGGGTGATCTGGGGGATCTGGCTGGTGGTCGTCGGCTGGCTGACGCTGTGGCCGTTCTTGGATTGGCTGACAACGCATTTCGTCGTCACCAGCCGGCGGGTGATGTTCCGGCACGGGGTGCTGACCCGCAGCGGTATCGACATCCCGCTGGCGCGGATCAACAGCGTGGAGTTCCGGGACAAGCTTTTCGAGCGAATGTTTCGCACCGGGACGCTGATCATCGAATCGGCGTCACAGGATCCGTTGGAGTTCTACGACATCCCGCGCCTGCGCGAGGTGCACTCGCTGCTATATCACGAGGTTTTCGACGCCCTGGGTTCCGCCGGGCCCGACGCGTCGCCGAGCTGACCGGACCGGCTCGCCCTCCTGCGCCAGGACCGCAGCAGGGTGACGTTCCCGGTCGGCGAGCCGTCGTCCAGGCCGCCCTCGATGGCGTCCTCCAGCACTTCGGCGAAACCGCCTGCGGTGAGCGCGGATTCGAGCGCCTTGTCGGGGGTGCGGGCGAACTCGTCGGGAAACACCCAGCGCCGGAACGCCCAGAAGCGGAACGCCATCTGCAGCAGGTTGCCGATGATGTAGGCCGAGATGAAGTCGGTGATGTTCTCCACGGTCAGCGAGACCATGGGCACGCGCAGCTGCAGCACGTAGTGGGAGAACCACAGCGGCGCCATGGACAGCAGCACCCCCACACCGCTGAAGGCGAAGAACAGCAGCGCCTCGTGGTGGCGCTCGCGGCCGCCGCGATGGCGGAAGCTCCACTCCCGGTTCAAGACGTAGGACGCGATCACCGCGACGATGCCCGAGATAACCTTGGCGGTGACCGGCTTCGGTTCGAGGATCGTCAGCTTCAGGGTGTAGAAAATCGCCGAGTCGATGATGAACGTGGTGCCGCCGACGATGGCGAATTTGATCAGCTCGCTATGGCGCAGCAAATACGGCTGAATCGCCTCTGGCAGGCGCGAGATTGCGGCATCGGCGAAGGACACAACACGTCAGTGTACGGATCGACGCGAAAACGACGCAAAATGCTGCATAACGATCGGGCGTCTCGGCCGGTCACCACGCGGCCGGGCGCCGTGACACCATGATGGCCGTGCCGAATAGACGCACGGCCCGAGGAACCCCCACAGTCGCGATGGTCGGCGGCGGACAACTCGCCCGCATGACCCACCAGGCCGCGATCGCGCTGGGTCAGACGCTGCGGGTGCTGGCCACCGCGCCCGACGAATCGGCCGCGCAGGTCACGCCCGACGTGGTGATCGGTTCGCACACCGACCTGGAAGACCTGCGCAGGGTCGCGGCCGGGGCCGAGGTGCTGACGTTCGACCACGAGCACGTCCCGACCGAGCTGCTGGAGAAGCTGGTCGCCGAGGGCATCAACGTCGCACCGCCGCCGCACGCCCTGGTGCACGCGCAGGACAAGCTCGTGATGCGCCGGCGGCTGGAGGCCCTCGGTGCGGCGGTGCCCCGTTATGCGGAGATTCGCAGCCTGGACGAACTCGACGACTTCACCCGGCGCATCGCCGGCCCCGTGGTCGTGAAGGCGGTCCGCGGTGGCTACGACGGGCGCGGGGTGCGGATGGCCCGCGACCCTTCGCACGCCCGCGAGATCGCGACCGACTTCCTGGCCTCGCGCGTGCCGGTGATGGCCGAGGAGCAGGTGGACCTGCGGCGCGAACTGTCGGCGCTGGTGGCCCGCTCGCCGTTCGGGCAGGGCGCCGCCTGGCCGGTGGTGGAGACCGTGCAGCGGGACGGGATCTGCGTGCAGGTGATCGCGCCGGCGCCCGAGCTGAGCGACGACACGGCCGCGGCGGCCCAGCGGCTGGCGTTGCGGCTGGCCGCCGAGCTCGGCGTCGTCGGTGTGCTGGCGGTCGAGCTGTTCGAGACGACCGACGGCGCCCTGCTGGTCAACGAGCTGGCAATGCGTCCGCACAACTCCGGCCACTGGACCATGGACGGGGCGCGCACCAGCCAGTTCGAACAGCACCTGCGCGCGGTGCTGGACTACCCGCTCGGCGACACCGACGCCATCGCGCCGCTGACCGTGATGGCCAACGTGCTCGGCGCCCCGCAGCGGCCCGCGATGGCGATCGACGAGCGGCTGCACCACCTGTTCGCCCGGATGCCCGACGCCAGGGTGCACCTCTACGGCAAGGCCGAAAGGCCGGGGCGCAAGGTGGGGCACATCAATTTCGTCGGGTCCGCTACCCAGGTGGCCGAGCTGCGCGAACGCGCCGCGCGGGCGGCACACTGGTTGTCACACGGGCAGTGGACGGACGGATGGGATCCGCATGACTAGCGCCGCCGACGATGCAGTGGGGGCACCCCCGGGCGCGGAGCGCCGAGGGGGACGAAGCGATGTGGGAGCACTCCCCAGCCCTGCGGGGACCCCACCCGCTTGCCGGGGAGAGGAGCGGCGCAATATGACCGAGCCGCCTCGCGTCGGGGTGATCATGGGCAGCGACAGCGACTGGTCGGTGATGTCCGACGCGGCCGAGGCGCTCGCCGAGTTCGACATCCCGGCCGAGGTCCGGGTGGTCTCGGCGCATCGCACGCCCCAGGCGATGTTCGACTACGCCCGCGGCGCGGCCGAACGGGGCCTTCAGGTGATCATCGCGGGCGCCGGCGGAGCCGCCCACCTGCCCGGAATGGTCGCTTCCGCGACGCCGCTGCCGGTGATCGGGGTGCCGGTACCGCTGGCCCGCCTCGACGGCCTGGACTCGCTGCTGTCGATCGTGCAGATGCCGGCCGGCGTTCCGGTGGCCACGGTCTCCATCGGCGGCGCCCGCAACGCGGGGCTGCTGGCCGTCCGCATCCTGGCGGCGTCGGACGCGGCGCTGCGGGCGCGGATCGTGGCGTTCCAGGAGCGGCTGGCCGAGACGGTGCGCGCCAAGGATGCGGCGCTGCAAGAGCGTCAGGGTAAAGTTACCGGCCAGTAACGGGAAGAGTACGAGGAGGCCGAGATGGCTGGATGGGCCGGAAACCCGTCGTTCGATTTGTTCCAACTGCCCGAGGAGCACCGGGAGCTGCGGGCGGCGATCCGGGCGCTGGCGGAGAAGGAGATCGCCCCGCACGCCGCGGACGTCGATGAGAACTCGCGGTTCCCGCAGGAGGCGCTCGACGCGCTGAACGCCTCGGGGTTCAACGCCGTGCACGTGCCGGAGGAGTACGGCGGGCAGGGCGCGGATTCGGTGGCGGCCTGCATCGTGATCGAGGAGGTCGCGCGGGTGGACGCCTCGGCGTCGTTGATCCCGGCGGTGAACAAGCTCGGCACGATGGGCCTGATCCTGCGGGGCTCCGAGGAGCTCAAGAAGCAGGTGCTGCCCTCGATCGCCGACGGCAGCGCGCTGGCGTCCTACGCGCTGTCCGAGCGCGAGGCCGGCAGCGACGCGGCGTCGATGCGGACCCGGGCCAAGGCCGACGGGGATGACTGGATCCTCAACGGCGCCAAGGCCTGGATCACCAACGGCGGCAAGTCGAGCTGGTACACCGTGATGGCGGTGACCGACCCGGACAAGGGCGCCAACGGCATCTCGTCGTTCATGGTGCACATCGACGACGAGGGGTTCACCGTCGGTCCCAAGGAAAAAAAGCTCGGCATCAAGGGCTCGCCGACCACCGAGCTGTATTTCGAGAACTGCCGCATCCCCGGCGACCGGATCATCGGCGAGCCGGGCACCGGCTTCAAGACCGCGCTGGCGACGCTGGACCACACCCGTCCCACCATCGGCGCCCAGGCCGTCGGCATCGCCCAGGGCGCGGTCGACGCCGCGATCGCCTACACCAAGGACCGCAAGCAGTTCGGGGAGTCGATCAGCAGCTTCCAGGCCGTGCAGTTCATGCTGGCCGACATGGCGATGAAGGTCGAGGCCGCGCGGATGATGGTGTACCAGGCGGCCGCGCGCGCCGAGCGCGGCGAATCCAATCTCGGCTTCATCTCCGCGGCCTCGAAGTGCTTCGCCTCCGACGTGGCGATGGAGGTGACCACGGACGCGGTGCAGCTGTTCGGTGGCGCGGGCTACACGACCGATTTCCCGGTCGAGCGGATGATGCGCGACGCCAAGATCACCCAGATCTACGAGGGCACCAATCAGATTCAGCGCGTGGTGATGTCGCGGGCGCTGCTGCGCTGAGCGCTCGGGGCTGAGCTGGCGGCCAGCCGTCCGGCGTGGGTCTGCACGCGGCTCAGCGCTCGACGGGCCAGCAGGGCCCAGCAGATCCTGTCCAGCCCGATGGCCACCAGGCAGACCCCGGCGACGACCGTCGCCGCGGCCAGGGACCTGAACGGCCAGGCGAGCATCACGATGCCCGCAGTCACCTCGATGATGCCCAGGACGATGTACCACCCCCGGTCGGGGAGCGACGGGTCCTCGAGGGCCAACGCGATGTCGGAAATGCCCTCGAAGACGAAGACCGCCCCGATCGCAAGGGCCAGCAACAGCACCGCGGAGGCATAACCGAAATGCCGAAATGCCAGCACACCCAAGGCCATTGACAGCGCTCCGGTGAAGAACAACGGGGCGCGGCCGGCCGCCGAGGCATCGACGACGGCCGCCAGCACCATCTCGGCGATGCCCGACAGCACCAGGAAGGACGCCAGGAGCGTCGCCGCGAAAACGATGGACGCGTGCGGCCGGACCAGCATCAGGATGCCCAAAACGAGTATCAACACGCCCCACCCGAGCATGAGCTTCCACAGGTCGCGCACCGAGCGTCTGGCACGCACGGTCATCGCCGTCACCCCTCCAGACTGCGAGACGGCCGACGATCGCACCAAGGGCCGAAGGTCCCGAACAACTGTGGGCCCGACGGCACCGGCCGGCCGCGGCACGGGAATCCCCCGGCGACTCCAGTCGTCAGCGTTCGAAATCGCTTGCCGCGCAAGGTCGCGCCGGCCATCGGGCATAGCCGAGGCCTGGTGGCGCACGGATCTGAAGTCAGTGCCAACCCCCTGAATCAATGACTTTCTGCCCTAATACCGCGGGGCGATCTGCGCGACCATCACAGCACGGCAGGCTTAGGAGGCAGTCGTGGCACAGCAGTCGAGAAACAAGGACTATTCGGCGCGAGAAGTGGTGGCCGGCATCGGAACCTATGGGGCGGCCGCCGTGCTGGTGGTCGCCGCGGTGGTGACGATTTTCGAGGGGATTTCCGCGTTGGGCCCCGACGGGGTGATCGTCGTGAGACCGGGATACGTCTACGAGTTGAGCGCCAACACCTGGGGCTGGATCCACATCATCGTGGGGGTGCTCGTCGGGGTGGTCGCCGTCGGACTGTTCTGGAGCACGACGTGGGCGCGCGTGGCCGCCATCATCATCGCCTCGTTGTCGATCGTGACGCAGTTCCTGTGGCTTCCGCACTACCCGGTCTGGGCGATCGTGGTGATCGCGCTGGACATCTTCGTCATCTGGGCGGTCGCCACCTGGGAGAGCCCGGCGGCACGCGCCGCGAAGGAGGCGAAGGCCCCGCCGAATCACCTTGCGTCGCAATCGGGCCCGCACTGGCCCGACGTATCGCAGTGGCTGGGCGGATTCCCGTCGTGGTCCACGCTGCCGCCGGTGTTCGGCGGGCAGCCGATCCGCCTCGAGGACGGGATGGCCGACGGCCGCTACGAGGTGAGGGCCGAACTGCCCGGGCTCGATCCCGCCAAGGACGTCGATGTCACCACGCGCGACGGGGTGCTGACGATCAGGGCGCAGCGTGGCCAACGAGCCGAGTCCAACGGCCGATCGGAATTCTCCTACGGTTCGTTCGTTCGTTCCGTCACCCTGCCGCCGGGCGCGAACCAAGACGACATCAAGGTCGCTTACCGCGACGGCATCCTGACCGTCTCGGTGGGGCTCGCGCAGGCCGCGGCCGGGCACGCGCGCACGGAGGCCCGCTCGGGCGGGTGATCCGGCACGGGTCTTCGAATGGCCCTTCAAATGGCTTTTGCCCCTATCACCCGCGTGCGGGTGCGGGCCAGCATGGAGGCTACCTACCAGGCGGGAGGGCACATGGCAGATCCGTTGGAGCATTTCGAGCGACGACTGGTGGAACGGGTCCGCCATATCATCGACGATCACCGTGCCGGCAATCCGGGCCCCGATGGAACGTCGCCGTGTAGCTGCGGTGCCGAAGGCGTGTCGGATCATTCCCGCCACGTGGCCGAGGAGATCGTCGAGGGGCTGGCCGTCAAGCCGCACGTCGACGACGTGAAAAAGCGAATCCGTTATGCGACGGCATGGCTGGACTGGGAGCTCACGCTCCTCGAGGGCGCCGAGTGCTGAGGCCGGGCTGACCGGGCCGTCCGTCAGTTGGCCATCGCGGTCGCGGCAGCGCGCGCCGAAATGGCGTCGAGCACGGCGTATTCGGCCTCGTAGATCGCGGCCTGCGCGAAGTCGATCGCGTCGTAGGCGTAGCCTTCCGCCATCTCGGCATAGGCCCGCATCTCTTTGGCGTCGTGTTCCTCTTTCTTCTTCCTGAGGTCCTTGCGGATCTTGGCGATGTGGTCGTTCCACTTGTCCGCCAGGTCCTGCCAGTGCTCGGAGGCCTTGTCGTGGGCGGCCTCGGCGCGGTCCTTGAGATGGTCGGCGGCCTGCTTCGCCCGGTCTTGCGCTCGGGAAGCGTCCGCCTCGACCTGATCGCGAGCCTGCTGGCCCGCGGCGCGGATCTTGTCGTCGGCCTCGTGGGCGGCGGCGGAGATCTTCCGGAATTGTTCGCTCAGTCCGTTGTCGGCCATGAGAAGCTCCTTGGTGCTCAGGAGGGTTTGTCCGCATGTAATCGTCGCGCCGGACGGCGCGCCGGCGTAGGGTCCTAAGTCCTCGCGAGGTCGCCGGCGCGGCGGCCCTTACCGTGCGCGCCGACGTCCCCGCAGGTCGAAGCGGTCGGAAGGGACACCCGGTTGGGCGCTCACAGCTACACCGAATAGGATTCGCCGCGGCAAACCATTCGGGGTGGTAAGGCCGCTACGTAAAGTCGATGTCGGTGCGCCGGCCGGCGAGCCGGAAGGTCGACAAAGAGCAAAGGGTCTTGCCGCCTGGAGGTGTATTGAGAAACGTGGCTTCCCCGGTGCATTCGCGGATGATCGGGAATTGATGCCGGTAGGAGCTCCGGTCATCCCGGCGACGCATTGGCAGTCACTGTCGTTGTTGCTGGTCGAGGACGACCGCGCCGACGCGGTGCTCGTGGAAGATTTGATCGCGGACGCGGTCGCCGACATCCGGGTGATCTGGGCGCAGTCGATGGCGCACGCGGAACGCGAGCTCGCATCGGCCCGCCCCGATTGCGTGCTGCTGGACCTGCACCTGCCCGACGCCAGCGGGATGGACGCGCTGGACCGCATCGCCAAGCGTGACGCGACCGTTCCCATCGTGGTGCTCACCGGGCTGAACGACGAATACTTCGGCGCCTCCGCGGTCGCGGCCGGGGCGCAGGACTACCTGGTCAAGGGGCGCGTCGAGCCCGAAATGCTGCGGCGGGCGCTGCTTTACGCGATCGAGCGCAAACGCGCCGAGCTCATCTCCGCCGACCTGCGGGCCAGCCAGCTCCGGGCCCGCGAGAACGCGCTGCTGGAACGAGGCCTGCTGCCCTCGCCGCTGCTGCTCGACGAGCCCGGCGTCGACATCGTGGCCCGGTACCGGCCGAGCCGCGAGGACGCGTTGTTGTGCGGGGACTTCTACGACGTCGTGCAGACGCCCGACCGGGTGGTGCACGTCCTGATCGGCGACGTCGCCGGCCACGGACCGCACGAGGCGGCGCTGGGCGCGGCGTTGCGCATCGCGTTTCGCGCGCTCACCTTCGCGGGTGTGCGCGGAGTCGAACTGATGCGCCAACTCGAACGGGTGCTGCACTCCGAACGGACCGGGACGGGCATCTTCGCGACGGTGCTCAGCCTCGAGATCCAGCCCGACAGCCCGCGCGTCACCGCGGTGCGCGCCGGTCATCCCGGGATGTTGCTGCAGAACGGCGCCGGGGTCGAATGGATCGAGCCGCCGGCCGGGCCCGCGCTGGGCCTGCGCGCCGGCGACTGGCCGCGGCACGAGCTGGCACTGCCGGCGGGCCAGGGGCTGCTGCTGCTGACCGACGGGCTCTTCGAGGGATATTCGGGGCAGGGCAACCAACGTCTGGGGGAGGACGGCCTGCTCGCGCTGGCGCGCAGGCACGCGCACCTGCCCGGCCCGGCGTTCGTCGACGCGCTCATCGACGGCGCCCAGCAACTCGCCGAGCCGCGCGGCGGGCTCACCGACGACATCGCCGTGCTGCGCGTCGGGCGGATGACGGCGTGAGCCCCGTCCTGCACCCGCTGCGCCTGGAACGGCTCACCGTGCGCGGCTGGCAGTTCCTGGTGCTGTTCACGATGGGCGTGATGGTGCTCGCCGGCGCGCTCGTCGGGTGGGCGTTGCTGCACCGCACCGACCAGATGTCCCGCGCGGTGATCGACGGCATCGGGCCGGCGCGGGTGGCCGCCGGCCAGCTGCAGGCGGCGCTGCGGGACCAGGAAACGGGAATTCGCGGTTATGTGATCACCGACGATCGCCAGTTCCTCACCCCGTATTACGACGGGCAACACGAGGAACAGGCGGCCGCCGCGGAGATGCGGCACCGGCTGGACCGGCGCCCCGACCTGACGGCCGATCTCGACGCGATCGAGAAGGCGGCCGCCAAGTGGCGGGCGACCTATGCCGAGCCGTCGATCGAGAGCGTGGCCCCGAACGGCCGGAACGTCACGAACCGGCCGGCGGCTGAGCGCGGCAAGGCCGAATTCGACCATCTGCGAACCCTTTTCGACACGCAGAACGCGAACCTCGCGGCCGCGCGCACCAGCGCAATCGACGACTTCCAGTACACCGAAGTCTGGCGGGACCGGGTGCTGGGCGCGATGGTATTGCTGTTCTTCGGCACGGCCGCGGCGCTCGGCATCTTGATGCGTAACGCCGTCACCCGCCCGATCGCGGCGCTGACCGCCGCGTGCCGGCGGATCACCGAGGGCAACTTCGGCGAGACCATTTCCCGGCCGAGGCGGCCCCGAGACATCCGCAACATGGCCGTCGATGTGGAGAACATGCGGGAACGGCTCGTCGAGGAACTCGAGGTGTCACGCTCGGCCCGAGCGCTGCTGGACGAGCAGGCGGCGGAGTTGCGGCGCTCGAACGCCGAACTCGAGCAGTTCGCCTACGTCGCGTCGCACGACCTGCAGGAACCGCTGCGCAAGGTCGCCTCGTTCTGCCAGTTGCTGGAAAAGCGATACGGCGACCAGCTCGACGGCCGCGGAATCGAATACATCGGATTCGCCGTCGACGGGGCCAAGCGCATGCAGGTGCTGATCAACGACCTGCTCACCTTCTCCCGCGTCGGCCGGCTGGGCACCATGCAGACCGAGGTAGAGCTCGATGTGGCGCTGGAGGCCGGCCTGGCCAACCTCGCCGCCGCTGTCGAGGAGGCCGACGCGGAAATCGTGCGGCCGCCCGGGCCCCTCCCGCAGATCATCGGGGATCCGACGCTGCTCACGATGTTGTGGCAGAACCTGATCGGGAACGCGATCAAGTTCCGGCACCAGGATCGCCGGCCGCGCGTGGTCGTCGACTGCGAACGGCGCACCGGCGAGCACGGCGATGAATGGCTGTTGTCCGTGTCGGACAACGGCATTGGCATCGCCGAAGAGTTCACCGAGAAGGTGTTCGTCATCTTCCAGCGCCTGCACGGCCGCGAGGTGTACTCGGGAACCGGCGTCGGCCTCGCGCTGTGCAAGAAGATCGTCGAGCACCACGGCGGCACCATCTGGGTCGACACGTCCTACACCGACGGGACCCGCTTACGGTTCACCCTGCCCGTTCCCGCGCAGGTGGGTGCGGGCCCGACAAGCCCGGCCACGTCACAAGGAGCACACGAATGACATCAGCGACCTCCGCCGGCAGAGCAATCGAGATCCTGCTCGTCGAGGATGACCCGGGCGACGAGCTCATCACCCGGGAAGCGTTCGAGCACAACAAACTCAAGAACAACCTGCACGTCGCGCACGACGGCGAGGAGGGCCTGGACTTCCTGTACCAGCGGGGCCCGTACGAGGGCGCGCCGCGGCCCGACCTCATCCTGCTCGACCTGAACCTGCCGAAATACGACGGCCGCCAGCTGCTGGAGAAGGTCAAGTCGGACCCCGACCTGTCCCGCATCCCGGTCGTCGTGCTCACTACCTCGTCGGCGGAGGAGGACATCCTGCGCAGCTACGAGCTGCATGCCAACGCCTACGTCACCAAGCCGGTCGACCTCGACCAGTTCATCAACGCGGTTCGGCAGATCGACGAGTTCTTCATCCAGGTGGTGCGGCTTCCGGGCCTGTAGCCCGCGGCACGGCGGCTCGGATCCGCGAGATATAAACCATTGCAAGCCTTTTCGGCGTGTCATCGCAGAGGTTTACGTGTCGTGACGGAGCCTGGTCCTAGGACGCGGGCTCCGGCGCGGTGAGGAATTCCGCGTTGTGCTGCCCCGGGGCGGGCGGGGGATCGGTCGCCGCGGCGTCGAAGCTCGAGTAGCGCGCCGGCATGCGCACCACCGTGATGGGGTCGGAGTCGCCGCCGACCCGCAGCGCCAGCTCGTTCTCGGCGAACAGCGGGGTGTCGACCACCTGCTTCCAGGTGTAGGCCAGGCACGCCATCAGGCCGCCCTCCTGCAGCAGCTCGACCCATTCGGCCGCGGTCCTGGCGGCCAGCGCCGCCTCGAGTTCCTCGGTCAATTCGGGGTAATTCATTGCGCGCGAACGCTGGTCGATGAACCGCTCGTCCTCCAGCAGGTCCGGCCGGCCGATGATCCGGCACAGCTTCGCCCAGTGCTTGGGCACGTACGCGCTGATCACCAGGTAGCCGTCGGCGGCCCTGAAGGCGTCCGACGGCTGGGTGGCGAAGCCAACCCCCTTGCGCTTCTTGGGTCTTGGTTCGGCTTCCGGTTTCGGCTCGGGCTTGTTCAGGTGGATGGTGAGCTGGCTGGCCTGCAGCCCGACGGCGACGTCGTACATCGCGACCCGGACGACGTCGGCCACCCCGTGGCGCTCGCGGTTGAGCAGAGCGGCCAGCACCGCCTGGGCCAGCACGTGACCGCTGGCGGCGTCGACCAGCTGGAACGGGATGATCTGCGGTTTGCCGGTGGGAGTCGGCATCCCGGTGGTCATGCCCGACTCGGCGGCCACCATGAGGTCGACGCCCGGCCTGCTGCCGTGCGGCCCGTTGCCGCCGTACGCCGACAGGCGCGCGTAGATCAGCCTCGGATTGCGCGCCCGCAGGTCGTCGGGGCCCAGGCCCATCCGTTCCATGACCCCGGGCCGAAACCCTTCCAGGACAACGTCGGCGGTGTCGGCCAGCCGCAGTATCCGCTGCTTGTTGTCCTCGGACGTCAGATCGACCGCCACCGACTTCTTGCCCCGGTTGTGGGGCCAGAACAGCGTGGGCAGCGGCGGGCGGCCGGGCAGCACCACGGTGATCTGCCGGGCCGCCTCGCCGCCCGGCGCCTCGATCTTGATGACCTCGGCGCCCAGGTCGGCCAGCACCTGCCCGGCCAGCGGGCCGGCGATGTTCTGGGTGAAGTCGAGCACGCGGTAGCCGTCAAGTGGCTTGGCGGGCTTGGCGTTCGGCCTGTCGGTCATCGTGGGGCCTTCCTTCAGCCTGCCTTGTGCAGCACCGCGGTGCAGTAGTAGTTCCGGTTGAACGGGTCGTTCTCGTCGGCGGATTGCAGCGGAAACCCGTTGTCGCCCAACAGCTGGTTCAACGAGGTGCGAACCGGTCGCCAGCCGCGGCCCTCCAGGTAGGCGGCGACGTCGTTGCGGTCGCCCGGGAAGCCCAGGTTCTGCAACTCGACGTCGAGGCCGTTCTCCTGCCATTTCCGGGTGGCGGCGTTCAGCGCCTCCAGGTTGGCCCCGGAGTTGAGGAACACCTCGGCCACCAGCCGGCTGCCGTCGGCGCTGAGCTCGGTGACGTTGTCCAGCAACCGATCCTGGGCGTCGGCCGGCAGGAACCCCAGCAGGCCCTCCGCGGCCCACGCGGCGGGGCGGTGCGTGTCGAACCCGGCCCGCCGCAACGCCGCCGGCCAGTCCTGGCGCAGGTCGACCGGCACGACCCGCACGTCGGCGGTGGGCGTGGCGCCGAGGTCGGCGATCGTCGCGGCCTTGAACTCGATGACCTGCGGCTGGTCGATCTCGAACACCGTGGTGCCCGACGCCCACGGCAGCCGGTAGGCACGCGCGTCCAGCCCCGCGGCCAGGATGACCACCTGGCGGATGCCCCCGTCTTGCTGAGCCGCGGCGAAGAACGCGTCGATGTAGCGCGTGCGCGCCGCCTGGATGTCGGTCATGCGCTGCATGCCCCACGGGGCGCCGGGCACATCGACATCGGCGGAGTCGAGTTCGCCGGCGGCCCAGCGGGTGAAGAAGTCGACGCCGACGGCGCGCACCAGCGGCTCCGCGAACGGGTCGTCGATCAGCGCGTCCCGGGTCGCCCGGGCCCGGCCCGCGGCCACCATCGTCGCGGTGGCCCCCACGCTGGTCGCGAGGTCCCAGGTGTCGTTGTCGGTGCGTGTCATGTCTTCCCTTCTCCCGTCCACTCGTTAGCCACAATAACGGTGACCAAAGACCCCGCCGTTGGTGGCGTTGCGCCCTTATCGACGCCGCGATCGGTCGGCAGGGTCAGGGCAATGGCCGCGAACATGCTCAGGCGTCTCGGATTGGAAGCCTCGTCCTTGCTGATGTACGCCCGGGCCGGGGGGCTGCGCCTGATCCCGCCCCACCGGCTCGCGGCGGTGCTGCGGGCGCTCGGGGCCTACGGCCTGCTGGGCGCGGCGACGGTGATCGCTGCCGCCCGGGACCGCGACGGGTTGGCGCTGATCGACGAGCGCGGCCCGCTGACCTTCGGCGAGCTGGACGAGCGGACCAACGCGCTGGCCAACGAGTGGCGCGCGGGCGGGCTGGGCCCCGGCGCGAGCGTGGCCATCCTGACGGGTAACCACCGGGGCTTCTTGGAGGCGGTCTACGCGGCCGCCAAGTGCGGCGCCGGTGTACTCCTGCTCAACACCGGCTTCGGCCCCACGCAGCTCGCCGAGGTGGTTGCCCGCGAGGGCGCCGACCTGCTGGTGTACGACGACGACTACGCCGCCACCGTCGCGGACGCCCATCCGCGGCTCGGCCGGATCCGGGCCTGGGCGGACACGCCGGGTGCCGACACGTTGGACGCGCTGATCGAGCGCGGCGATCCCGGCCCGCCGCCCCGCTCGGGTGGCCGGCCCAAGATCGTCATCTCGACCAGCGGAACGACCGGGGTCCCCAAGGGCGCCAAGCGCTCCGAACCCTACTCGCTGATCCCGGTCGGCGGCCTGCTCGGCAAGGTGCCGTTCCGCGGGCGCGAGGTCACCGAATGCTGTGTGCCGCTGTTTCATTCGATGGGTTTCAGCCACGCGATGTACGCGATGGTGCTGGGCTCGACGCTGGTGCTGCGCCGCCACTTCGATGCCGAGCGGGCCGTGGCGAGCGTGGCCGCGCACCGGGCCACCGCGATGATCGTCGTGCCGGTCATGCTGCGGCGCATCCTCGACCTGGGTTGGTCGACCCTCGCCGAGCACGACCTGTCGTCGCTGCGCATCGTGTTCGTCGGCGGGTCCCAGCTCGGTGCCGCTCTCGCCACCCGGGCGCTCGAAGCGCTCGGCCCCGTGGTCTACAACATGTACGGCTCGACCGAGGTCGCCTACGCCACCATCGCCACGCCCGCCGACCTGGCCGTCGCGCCGGGTTGCGTCGGCGCGGTGGTGCCCGGGTCGGTCGTCAAGGTCTTCACCGGCGAGGGGCGGGAGGCTGCGCCCGGGACGCCGGGGCGGATCTTCGTCGGCAACGTGCTCGCCTTCGAGGGCTACACGGGCGGCGGCACCAAGGAATCGATCCAGGGCCTGATGTCCACCGGCGACGTCGGCCATTTCGACGCGGCGGGCAGGCTGTTCATCGATGGCCGCGACGACGAGATGATCGTCTCCGGCGGCGAGAACGTCTACCCCGGCGAGGTCGAGGAGGCCCTCGCGCACCATCCCGACATCCTCGACGCGGCGGTCGTCGGCGTCGACGACGAGGAGTTCGGGCAGCGGCTGCGCGCCTACATCGTGCCGCGACCGGGCGCGTCACTGACCGAGCACGATGTCAAGGAATACGTGCGGAACCGGTTGGCGCGCTTCAAGATTCCCCGTGATGTGGAGTTCGTCGACGCGCTGCCGCGCAACGCCGGCGGGAAGGTGCTCAAACGCCTGCTGGGTGTGTGACGGCCGATCGGTCCAGGCGATACCGGATCAGCCGGGAGCTGTTGGCCACCACCGCCACCGACGACGCGTTGTGCAGGACCGCGGCGAGCACGGGGGACAGGGCGCCGCCCGCGCCGATGATCAGACCGGCCGTGTTGACGGCGATGGACATGCCGTAGTTCTCGCGGATGACGTCCACCGCCCGCGCGCCCAGGTCGCGCACGTCGAGCAGGCGGTGCAGGTCGTCGTTGGCCAGCGCCACGTCGGCGGTCTCGACGGCCACGTCGGTGCCGGCCAGGCCCATCGCGATCCCGATGTCGGCGGCGGCCAGCGCCGGGGCGTCGTTGATGCCGTCGCCGACCATGCCGACGACGAAGCCCGCGTCCTGCAGCTCGCGCACCGTGGCGAGCTTGTCCTCCGGCATCACCTCGGCGCGCCACTCGTCGATGCCGAGCTCGGCGGCGACCACCTCGGCGATGTCGGGGTGGTCGCCGGTCAGCATGACGACCCGGCGAATCCCGTTGGCCCGCAACTGCCCTAGCACGTCGGCCGCCTCCGGGCGCACCTCGTCGCGCAGGCTGATCAGCCCCACCAGCGTGCCGTCCACGGCGAGCAGCAGCGGCGTCTCGGCCTGGCGGCGCAGCCTGTCCACCCACTGCGAGGCCTTCTTGGACACCCGCACCTTCTCGGCGCGCAACAGCGACGGGCTGCCCAGCAGCAGGGTCCGGCCGTCGGCCCAGGTCCGCATGCCCAGCCCCACCAGCACCTCGCACTCCTCGTGCGGCGGGATGCTGATGTGGCGTTCCTCGGTGGAGCGGATCACCGCCTCGGCCAGCGGGTGTCGCGAGTGGATCTCCGAGCTGGCCGCGTAGGCCAGCACCTGCTCCGGCTGCCAATCCTTATGCAGCGCAATGATGTTGGTGACCACCGGGCGCCCAACGGTCAGGGTGCCGGTCTTGTCGAACACGATCGCGTTCACCTGGCCGGCCTGTTCGAGGTGTGAGCCGCCCTTGATCAGGATGCCGCGGCGCGCGCCGTTGCCGATCGCGGCGCTGATCGCGGTCGGGGTGGCCAGGCCCACCGCGCACGGGCACGCGATCAGCAGCATGGTCATCGCCCGGCGGACGTCGCCGGTGACGGCCAGGGTGAGGGCGGACACGACGAACGAGGTGGGAACGAAACGGCGCGAGAAATTTTCGCCGACCGTCTGGATCGGCGCCCGGTCGTGCTGGGCCTCCTCGACGCGGGCGATGATGCGGCCGATGGTGGTCTGGTTGCCGACGGCGCGGGCGCGCACCACGAGGCGCCCGCGCACCACGACCGAGCCGGCGTGCACCCGCGAGTCGACCGCGACGCTGACCGGCAGGTTCTCGCCGGTGATCGCGGACTGGTCGACGATCGCCTCGCCGTCGACGACCTCGCCGTCCACCGGTATCGCGACGTGGTCGTGGACCACCACCTCGTCGCCGACCTGCACGCTGTCGATGGGCACCTGGATCTCTTGGCCGTCGGGCAGGCGGACCCACGCCGTGTCCTGGCTGCCGCGCAGCAGCTCGGAGATGGCCCGCCGGGTCCGGCGCAGGGTCAGGTCCTGCAGGTACTCGCCGATGTTGAGCAGCCACAGCACCGTCAGGGCGACGACGTTCTCCCGCAACACCAGGCTCGCCACGGTGGCCGCCGACACCAGCGCGTCGGTGCCGGCCCGGCCCGAGCGCAGCGAGCGCAGCGCGCCGCGCAGGAAGGGATAGCCGGTGAAGACGGTGACGCCGGTGGCGAACACCCGGCCGCTCGGGGAAAGCAGCGGCGGCCGGGCGAACACGTAGCGGCGCACGCCGAGCAGGGCCAGCGCCGCGCCGCCGATCACCATGCGCAGGACATCGGCGTTGCGGATCTCCGACGAATGCGGCGCGCGCGCCGGGATCAGCTCGGCGGCGACCCGCGCGGCGCCGCCGATCGCGTCCAGCACGGCGGGGCGGTCGCAGCGCCGCGGCGAGTACCAGACGACCACCGAGCCGGTGCGCGGGTAGGCGTGCACGACGCGCACCCCGGCCTGTTTGGCGACCGCCTCCTCGACCGCCACGGCGCGCCGGGCGTCCCCGCGCACCCAGTCGACGGACACCCGCATGCGCCCGGCCGCGTCCGAAATCACGTGCAAGGCAGAGCCTTCGGGTCAGTGGTCGTGATCGTGGGCCTCGGCGACCGAAGGCGTGGGCGCCTCCTCGCCGATGCGTTCGCGGGCCTCGGCCATGACGTCGGCGAGCTTGAGGCGCGCCGACTCCGCGGCCTCCTCCGCCTTGCGGGTCCCGCGCAGCCCCAGCTCGGCCGCCGACACCGCGGTCTCGTGCAGCGGCGCCTTGGCCAGGGCCTTGCGCACCACCTCGTAGGCCGTCACGCCGACCAGGCCGGTGACCACGGTCCCCGCCGCCTTCGCCAAGAGCCCGTACACCGCCATCGCCTCGACCCTCCTGTCGCCGCCGCGTCACCCCATGCTCGCACGACGCTAACATCGAAATATTGCGATATCAACATGCGTCTTCGCCGACCATTGCCCGCCCCGGCCATTGAGCATATGGTTGACGAGCGCTCGCCGGTTCTCGGCGGGTCGGGCTGTCCAGCAGGTGGCGGCAATCGATATCCCATGTTCCGTGGGAGGGAACAACTGCGCGGCGGGACATTTCGGTTTACCGAAAGGTGTTGCCGCTCATGGCTGTTCTCGTCTCGCCCGCAGACGCGGTGTTCCTGGTCGCCGAGACGCCCAACCGGCCGATGCACGTGGGCGCGCTCGCGCTGCTGAGCCCGCCGGACGGCGCCCGCCCCGGCTTTGTGCGCGACGAGTTCGCCGCCGCGCTGGATCGTGATCGGGTGGCGCCGCTGTGGCGGCGCAGGCCGCGCCGCTCGGCGGGCTCTCTCGGCCGGTGGTATTGGCACACCGATGCCGCGGTCGACCTGGATTACCACGTGCAGGTCGGTGCGCTGCGGCGGCCGGGCGCCCGAAGCCCTGCCCGAAACCTTCTGTGGGACAGGGTTTCCGAGTTGCACGCCGAACCGCTGGACCGGTCCCGCCCGCTGTGGCAGATGCACGTGATCGAGGGCCTCGGCGAGGGGCAGTACGCGCTGTATCTGAAGATCCACCATGCGCTGGCCGACGGCGTCTCGACGATGCGGCTGCTGCGGCAGACCGTGGGCCCCGACCCGGATCGGCGCGGCATGCCCGCCCTGTGGGAGGTGACCGGAGGCGCGCCGGGCGCCGGCATCGGGCCCCTGGCCGCCGCCCGGCGGGCACTGGGCGCGGCTCGTGACCTCGCGAGCGTCCCGCCGGCGCTCGCCGACACGGCGTGGCGGGCGGTGCGGCGGCGCGGCGGTCCGCTGACCGTGGCCGCACCGCGCACCCCGTTCACCGTGGCGATCGAGGGCGCGCGATGCTTCGCCGGACGCAGCTTCCCGATCGATCGGCTGCGGCTGGTGGCCAAGCACACCGACGCGACCCTCAACGACGTCGTGCTCGCCATGTGCGGAGGGGCGCTGCGCCGCTACCTTCTCGCCCGCCACGCGCTGCCCGGCACCTCGCTGATGGCGACCGTGCCCGTGTCGCTGCGCGGCGACGAGCCCGTCGGCCCGCCAGACCCGGTGCCGGGCAACAAGATCGGCACGCTGGCCTGCTGCCTGGGCACGCACCTGGCCGACCCCGCCGAGCGCCTGGCGGCCGTGCAGGCCAGCATGCGCGAGGGAAAGGCGGCGTTAACCGGCCGCAACCGGGTGCAGGTGCTGGCGATGAGCGCGCTCGGCGCCGCCCCGCTCGCCCTCGCCGTCGCGCTGGGCCGCGCGGCCGGTCCGCTGCGCCCGCCGAACGTGATGATCTCCAACGTTCGCGGGCCCGAGGACCCGCTGTACTGGAACGGCGCCCGCTTCGATGCGCTGTACCCGCTGTCGGTGGTGGCCGACGGCCAGGCGCTCAACATCACCTGCACGAGCATCAATCACCAGGTCTCGTTCGGATTGACGGGTTGCCGCCGTGCCGTTCCCCGCATCGACGCGCTCGCCGACGCGCTGGGCCGCGAACTGGATCTGCTCGACGCCTTCCACCGGATCCGGCGCGCGCGACCCGGTGGGCGCCGCGGCCCGCGACGGCGCCCGGTATAGCGCCGCGCTCAGCCGTCTGCCCGGCCCGGCCCGGGCGCGTCGGGATCCCAGGTGGCCGGCAGCATCGGCATCCTCGGTCCGCCGCCGAACTCGTCCCCGGAAATGGTGGTCAAGCCCGCCGCCTCGGCGATGCCGTCCGCCGCCGTCCCGGCGAACCCCATGGTCCCCGCGCCGCGGGCGGAGGCCAGCGTGTCGGCAACCGGGCCGTCGTCCGGCGGCGCGGCCCACTCCGGATCGAGCTCGACATTCATCGTTGCGAACTCGTCGCCATACCCGCGCCGCTGCGCGCGCCGTCGCCGCCGTGACCGCGCCTGATTCCGGGCGGCCGCCGGCGCGGCGGCCGTATCCGGCTGCGGCGCCTCTCTTTTGACGGTCACACCGGAGCCGGCGCTGCCGCTGTGTCCCGAACCGGCGTCGACGCCGGGCGGCCCCACGGCGTACGGGAGCACCGGAGAAGCCCCCGCCGCGGGCGGCGCCGGCGGCGCGGAGCCGGCGACGGTGCTCACCGTCGGCGCCGGGGGCGGTGCCGGGGCCGTGGCCGGCGCGACCGAAATCGGCGCCATCGCGGCGAGGGGCAACGCGGCGGGCGCTGCCGCCACCGGTGCCGGCGCCGGGGCAACGGCGGGTTCCGGCAGGCCGGCCGGCACGATCGCCTGAGCCAGCCCCGCGAGCCCGCTCGCGCCGACCGGGGCAACCGCCAGCGCGGCGGGCGCGATGAAGGGGGAAATCACGCTGTAGCCGATGGAGGCGAAATCGTCGGGGCTCAGGACCAGTAAGAACGGATTACTCAGATACAGCAGCGGATCCGCCAGGAACTTGTTGACGATGTTCTCCACGTACCCCACCGGGTTCGCCAGGAATTCGAAGACGTGGTCGCCGCCGAACCCGAAATAGAGGTCCGACAGCAGCGGAAACTGCCCCACGAACGATTCGACGACCTGCTGCGAGTACCCGACCGGATCCTCCATGAAGGCCGCGACGCTGAAGTTTTGAATCGAGTTCACCAACGCCGACTGCAGGTCGACGAGGTTCAGCGTGGACGCGTCGTGGCCGAGCTGCTCGACGGTGTCGATCGCGCTGCCCACGGAGTTGACCCATGTCGACAGCGGATTGACGATCGCCGGCGCCGGGGTGGTTTGTGGCGCCGCCGCAACGGCCGTGCCGGAGATCGCCTGGTAGACGCTCATGGTGGTGGCGGCCTGGATCCACATCCGCACGTAGTCGGCCTCGTTGAGCGCGATCGGGATGGTGTTGAGCCCGAAGAAATTGGTCGCCACCAACACGCCGTGGACGATGTGGTTGGTGGCCAGCTCGGCCAGCGTGGGCATGGCCGCCAGCGCGGCGGTGTAGGCCGCGGCCGCGGTCTCGAGCTGGGCCGCGGTCGCGATGCCGTTGGCGCTGGCCTGCGTCAACCACGCCAGATACGGAACATGTGCGGCCACATACGACTCCGCGCTCGGTCCCTGCCACGGCCCGGCCAGCACGCCGGCCGACACCGCGGTGAGTTCCCCGGCCACCGACGCGTATTCGGCGCTCAACGTGTTCCACGCCTCCGCCGCCGCCAGCAACGGCGCCGGCCCCGGGCCGCTGCTGAGCAATGCGGAATGCACCTCCGGGGGCGCCGACATCCAGATGGGCGCCGTCATGAGGGGCGGCCACCGGGATAGGCCCGCGACCGCACCGGGCCGGCGTCGTCGTTGCTCAAGCTTCCGCCCCCACCAGGAGCTGGGTTAACCCCGCAAAGTTAGCATCGGCTTAGCTAACTTGTCGACGGGGGCCGCACCGTCACGAATCCACCCGGGTGACCTTTTCCGTCTCGATCCTGCGCGGCCGCGCCGCCGGGTCGGGATTGGCCACCTGCACCAGCGATGCCCCGGCGGCCAGGATGGCCAGCAGGCCGTCCACCAGATCGTCGGGTCGCGTCCAGGAAGCGCTGGACAGCACCCGGTCCGCGCCCGTCAATCCCCTTGCGGCCGCTGATCTTTCGCAATCGGCCAGCACCTCGTCCACCGAGCGCCCGGCCAGCGCCGGACCCGGGTGACGTTCGCCGACGATCTGGTCGCCGTGGACCCGCACGGCGGTGGCGTAGTCGGTGACGCCGAACGGCAGGTCCGGCGCCGGCCGGCCGAACGGGTCCAGCGACAGCACCGCCAGCTCGGCGGCGCCGGTACCGTCCGCCTCGTCC
>NZ_LZJH01000025.1:0-174347 GCF_001666745.1 Mycobacterium sp. E2699
GCCCCCACCCACCGTGGCGCCCTACCCCGGACCCACCGGCGAACGCGCCGACTGGTGGTGGTACGACCCCTTCCAACCCCAACCACCACCATCCACCAACTAGATTCGCGAACGGCACCACATCAAAGCCCAAACAGATTGCGGCACAACCAAACTCGCTCGCACTACCGTTTCGAGCCGAGTCGGCTCTACAGTGCGCGGCGCAGATCGGGATCCCGGGCCTCCGGAGATCTCTTCTGCTTGGCGGCGTAGAGACGGTCGTCCGCGACCGCGTACAGCTGGGCGACGTCGGCGCTTTCACCCGGCGCCGATGCCGCGCCGACGCTGGTGCCGGGTGTGTGCAGCCGCACCCCGGCGACGAACCGCTCGGCCGCCGTCGGCGCCCGGCCCGCGCGCTCCGCGATGCACACGGCGAATTCGTCGCCGCCGAGCCTGGCCAGAACGGCGTTGGCCGGAGCCACTTTTCGCCACACGCTGGCGCGGCTGACCAAGTGCTCGTCCCCGGCGACGTGTCCGTCGGTGTCGTTGATCCTTTTGAAGTTGTCGATGTCGAGCGCGATGACGGTGACGGTGGCCGCCGACGAACGGGCTCGCGCCAGCAGGTCGGTGGTGGCGATCTCCCAGCCGGCCCGGTTCAGCAGGCCGGTGAGCGGATCGGTGCAAGCGGCGGCGACCAGACTGCGCGTCACCAACCCGAAGGACTCGGCGGCCCCGACGATCGCGACCACGAAGATGACGTAGTCGAGATAAAACCTGGCCGTATGCGAGACCGCCAAGCCGACAATCGACGCCACGGCCAGCACGCCGACCAGAAGCGTCCCCCGGCGTGGCGAGTAGAAGGCGCGCAGGTACATCGCCAGGAACATCGGCGCGATCAGGCAGGCGAATTCGGCGGTGATCGCGATGTGGAAAGCCATCACGATCGGCGTCGCCGCGATCGCGGCGGCCGTCGCCGGCGCGGGTTTGTCGGGCCGGACGCCCAGCCACCCCAGCGCCGCCGCCCCGAGGGCGATCGCCACGATGCCCCCGGCCGGACTGCCGTACGTCAGGCCCCGGTGGATCGGGAAAAGCGAGAACAAGACGCCGTATGCGTAGAGAAAAGTGGTGGCGCTCAGGTAGATCCGGAGCAGCCGGACCTGGTGTTTGCCGTAAAAGCCGCTTCCCGAATCGGCGCGCAGCCGCAATTGCTGTCGGCCAGTGACCCGACGGCCGAAAGGGCCTGCGAGGCGAAGACCCATCCCGTCTCTCTCTGATCAGCTGCGGCTATGCGGAGGCGCTGCCAATTGTTTCATCGCCGATATGGGAGCGCGCCCCCGATTATCTGAACCGTAATGGATGGGTCGAGCGATGTCCGCAAAAGGAGGGGACGGTTTTAATCCGTCCCACTTCAACATATTACGCACCCGGGGGCTTGCGGCAAGACCGGGGTCATGCCGCAAAATCGCTGGTCGAAGCGGAATCGGAGCGAATCGGGGGTTGCGAAATGAGTGCGTTGTCAGCGGTGGAGGAAAGCCACGCGGTGGTGATTGCCGGGGGAGGCCCGACCGGGTTGATGTTGGCCGGCGAGTTGGCGCTGGCGGGGGTCGACGCCGCCATTGTCGAACGCCGCGCGAGCCAGGAGTTGATCGGCGCGCGGGCGGGCGGATTGCATTCGCGCACCATCGAGGTCCTCGATCAGCGCGGGATCGCCGACCGGTTCCTCGCCGAGGGTCAGGTGGCGCAGGTCGCGGGGTACGCCCAGATTCGATTGGACATCAGCGACTTTCCCACCCGGCACCCCTACGGGCTCGCGCTCTGGCAGACCCACATCGAGCGGATCCTGGCCGGTTGGGTCGACGAGCTTACGGTGCCGATCTATCGCGGATGCGAGGTGACCTCCGTCGCCCAGGACGACACCGGCGTCGACGTGGCGCTGTCCGACGGCCGGTTCCTGCGCGCCCGGTACGTAGTCGGGTGCGACGGCGGACGCAGCGCGGTCCGTAAGGCCGTCGGCATCGACTTCCCGGGATGGGATCCGACGACGAGCTACCTGCTCGCCGAGGTCGAGATGGCGGGCGACGGCGAGCCGGAATGGGGCATCCGGCACGACGGCCTCGGCGTCCATTCGCTCAGCAGGCCGGAGGACGGGGGGCCGGTGCGGGTCATGGTGACCGAGCGGACGGTGGGCGGCACCGGCGATCCGACCCTCCGCGAGCTGAGCGAGGCGCTCGTCGCCGTATACGGGACCGACTACGGGATACACAGCCCCACTTGGATCTCGCGGTTCACCGACGCGGCGCGGCAGGCGGCGGCATATCGCGCGGGGCGGGTCCTGGTGGCCGGCGACGCCGCCCACGTGCATCACCCGATAGGCGGGCAGGGCCTCAACACCGGTGTACAGGATGCGGTGAATCTTGGGTGGAAGCTGGGCCAGGTGGTCAAGGGAACCTCGCCCGACGGGTTGCTCGACAGCTACCACGCCGAACGGCACCCGGTCGGGGCTCGCGTGCTGCGCAACGCGATGGCGCAGATGAGCCTCCTCCGTCCCGACGAGCGCCTGACGGCGTTGCGCGACAGCATGTCCGAGCTCCTCGGCATGGACGAGCCGCGGCGGCGATTCGGTGCGATGATGTCGGGCCTGGACATCCACTACGACCTGGGCGAGGGGCACCCACTGCTGGGGCGCCGCATGCCCGACCTGGAGGTGGTCACCCCCGACGGCGCGACGCGGGTGTTCACCCTGCTGCGCGACGCGCGACCCGTGCTGCTCAATCTCGGCGAGCAGGCTTGCGATCTCGGCGCCCGCGAGGGTCGGGTCAAATCGGTTGACGCCAAATACCTTGGGGCCTGGGATCTCCCGGCGCTGGGCACGGTGACCGCGCCAACCGCCGTGCTGATCCGGCCCGACGGATACGTCGCCTGGGTGGGGGAGCGGACCCAGGTCGGACTTGCCGACGCCCTCACGACGTGGGTCGGGCCGCCAGCCGCCGCCTAGCGGACATGCCGGCGCCGGCCCGGTCAGCGCGGAGTCCGGATGCGGACGGGTCCGTGCCAGTTGCCGTCGGGATCCAGCACTTTCCCGCGCTGTGTGATCTCCAACTGACCAGATCTCGCCAGCTCCCGCGCGACCTCTCGGGTGTCGGCCATCAATTCGCGCCATCCCTGACCCCCGACGGCCCGCGCGGCATCCGACGGGCAGGTGCTGCTGCCCGGTCCGCGATGGTGAGCCAACGCGCGCAGCGCACATTTCAGTCGTTGCCTCAGCGGCCCGTCGCCCAGAGCGATCGCGGCATCATCGGCGCCCGGACCGCCATCACCCACGACCCGGCTCAACTCGGCGCGCAGGGGCTGATCCACGGTTCTACGATCCCTCAGCGTCGGGCCGCTGAAAAACCGCGGAGCTCATCGACCAGCGTGGACACCTCACGCCGGCGGGAAGGAACTGCGCATTCGCTCAGTTTTTAGTGCAAGCGCCCGGCCCGACGGCCAAGATCGGCGTCGACACCAGGACGAGAGGCAAAGATGACCGACTCAGCCAGCGACACCAGGCCCCACCACGTGCGGATCGGCGTCCAGTTGTGGCCCGGGGGGACGCCGGACTACCGCACCTGGCGGCAGGCGGTGCTGGACGCCGAAGAGCTCGGCGCCGACGCCATCTTCGGCTACGACCACTTTCACAAGCCCTTCGTCGACATCGTCGGCGGTGTCCCGCAGCTGCACGATGAACAGCCGGAGGTCAACAACTTCGAAGGGTGGACGGCGCTGGCTTCCTGGGGCGAGATCACCACGCGCGCCGAGATCGGTCTGCTCGTCACCGGCATGCCGTACCGCAACCCCGACCTCGTCGCGGACATGGCCCGCACGGTCGACCACATCAGCGGGGGCCGGCTGATCCTCGGCCTCGGGGCGGGCTGGTATTGGAAGGACTTCACGGTCTACGGCTACGACTACGGCAGCGTGCGGTCGAGGATGGACCAATTCGACGAAGGCCTCGCGCGCATCGAACATCGGCTCGCTCACCTGACGCCGGGCCCGGTGCGACGCATCCCGATCCTCATCGGCGGCGGTGGGGAGCGGCGGACGATTCCGACCGCGGCGCGCCACGCCGACATCTGGCACAGCTTCGAACCCATCGACGAATTCCGTCGCAAGAACGAACTGCTCAAACGCCTCGCGGCGGAGGCCGGGCGCGATGAGGCCGCGATCGAACGGGGGATGGGCTGGACCGACGCGAAGACCGCCGACTCCTTCGTCGACGAGGGCGTCACCCTGTTCACCACCGAGATCCACCCGGATGGCGACGGCTACGACTTCTCCGAGCTGGAGAGGATGCTCGCCTGGCGCGGTCGATGAGCCGACGGGCAGGCTAGTCCGGCGGCTCCTCCATCGAGCCGCGGGTGGGGGCGTGTTCCCGCTCGCTGGGCTTGCCGGCAACATCTTCCGCTTCCCGCTCGTTGGCGACCTTCTCGCCGAGTTCGTCGACGATGTCCTCCAGGTGCTGAGCGTGACTCACTGGGTCTCTGTCGGGGTCTGTCATGTCGCTTTCCATTGACGTTCACGGTCGGGCCACGGTACCCGTCGCTATTCCATACCCCGACGCGCGATTCGTAACCTCATCCGGAATTACCGACGCGACGCAGGGCTGCACACACGGCGCGACGATGGAAGTATCGCAAGGGTGGCTACCAAGAAACCGCAAACGATCTCGTACCCGGCGCCGGAAAAACGCCCGCGCCGCCACGACGCCGAACCGCTCGATCCCCACGTCATCGTCCTGTTCGGCGCGACGGGGGATCTGGCCAAGCGCAAGCTGATCCCCGGCCTGGCCTACCTGGACCAGTCCGAGCTTGCCCCGGATATCCAAATCGTCGCGACGTCGCTCGAGGACCTCACCGACGACGAGTTCCGTGAGCTGGCCAAGAACGCGATCGACTCGTTCGGCGCGCACAAGCTCACGCCCGAGCAGTGGGACAACTTCGCGAAAATCATCACTTACGTTCCGCAAAGTGCCGGACCCGATTCGCTGGCCGACGCGGTAGCCGAGGCCGAAAACAAACTGGACCGCAACGTCAAGCGGTTGCACTATCTTTCGGTCCCCCCGAAAGCCGCGCGCGCCGTCATCACCATGCTGCGCGACGCGAAGCTCGTCGAGCGCTCCCGGGTGGTCATGGAAAAACCGTTCGGCACGGACCTGGCCAGCGCCGTCGCGCTCAACGACTTCGTGCACGAAACATTCGACGAATCACAGATTTTCCGCATCGACCACTTCCTGGGCAAAGAGGCCGCCCAGAACATCCTGGCGTTCCGCTTCGCCAACGGGCTCTTCGAGCCGATCTGGAACCGCAACTTCATCGACCACATTCAGATCGACATCCCCGAGGCCCTCGGGCTGGATCAGCGGGCGAACTTCTACGAAGAAACCGGCGCCTATAAGGACATGGTGGTGACCCACCTCTTCCAGGTGATGGCGTTCGTGGTGATGGAGCCGCCGACCGCGCTCGAGCCGTTCGCCATCAGCGAGGAAAAGAACAAGGTGTTCCGGTCGATGCTCCCCATCAAGCCCACCGAGGTGGTGCGCGGCCAGTACAGCGGCTACCGCGACGAGAACGGGGTGGCGAAGGACTCCGACACCGAGACGTTCATCGCGCTCAAGGTCGGCATCGACAACTGGCGCTGGGCGGGCGTGCCGATCTATCTGCGCACCGGCAAGAAGATGGCCGAGGGCATCCGCATCATCTCGATCGCCTTCAAAGAGGCTCCGCGGACGATGTTTCCGCCGGGGTCGGGCGTGGGGACCCAAGGCCCGGACCATCTCACGTTCGACCTCGCCGACAACTCGAAGGTCTCGCTGTCCTTCTACGGCAAGCGGCCCGGTCCCGGCATGAAGCTGGACAAGCTGTCCATGCAGTTCTCCTCGCAGGAGATCGACACCGTCGTCGATGTGCTGGAGGCCTACGAGCGGCTCATCCTCGACGCGATGCGCGGCGACCACACGCTGTTCAACACCGCCGAGGGCATCGAATCATTGTGGGAGCGTTCGGAGGATCTGCTCAACGACCCGCCCGCCGCCAAGGTGTATCAGCCCGGCACGTGGGGTCCCAACGCGATTCACCAGTTGATCGCGCCCAACGCCTGGCGGTTGCCGTTCGAGCGGGAATGGCGGGAAAACAAGAGCTAGCCAATGGACTTCCTGGGCGGCTGACTCAGCCAGTCGCGCAGTTTCGCGTAGATCTCGGCGTGGTTGAGCAGGTCGAAGTGGTGCAGGCCGGTAAGCGTGAGCCCGTGGTCCGGCTCGAACGGAATCTGGCGGGACTTGCCGTTCCCGGATGCGCTGTTGTGGCGCACCAGCCGGTCGCCGAGAACGGCCCCGACCGCCCCCGGGGCGGCGGTGGTGGCGACGAAATGGTGGGCGGCGCCGGGCAGGAACGGGACCTCGTTGCACCGGTCGCGCAGGAACTCGTCCGGGTCGCAGTCGGTCCAGTCCTCGTCGAGCAGGGCGCCATACCGCAGGTCCTTGGTGCCCGAACTGCGTGCGTTGAGGAAGGCCGCCAGGCCCGCGGTTTCGGGCAGCCGGGCCAGCGCCCAGGACGCGGCGTTGACGCCCTTCTCCAGGTCGGCGCCCAGGTGCGGGGAACCGAGGCAGACGACGTGGCGGACGGCGTCGGGCCAGCCGTGCCGGTGGTGCGTTCCGTAGTGGCACGCGCTGCGCGCCACCAGGCCGCCCATCGAGTGACCGACCAGCGCGATCTCCTCGACCGGGACCGGCCACAGCGCCCGCAGCCGCTCGATCACGGCGGCCAGGGATTTCCCGTTGTCGGAGATGTGCAGGCCGGTGTTGTAGCGCAGGTAGACCGGAGTGAACCCGAGGTCGCCGCGCAGCCTGGCGCCGTACGGCGTCACCTCCTCGCCGTCGCGCGGCCGCCGCCACCACGACCGTTCGGTCATGCACCAGCCGTGCACGAACACCGCGATCCGGCCGGTGGGCTCCGGGAACGCCGCCGCGATCTCGTCGGCCTCCAGCGCGACGGGCTTGCCGCGCCGGCGCACCCCCATGGTGAGCGCGAAGCCGTTCCCGCGGTCGGTCAGCTCATCGCCGTAGATCCCGTTGAGCGCGGCGATGAAACCGGCGACCCTCGGGTCCGCCTCGACGGTTTCGTCGTCGTCGCCGCGCGCCTCGGCGGCCAGTTCACCGGCACCGCGCAACGCGGCCCGCAGCGCACGGTCGACGGCGTAGTAGGTGGCCGCGGCGGTCGTGTCGTGAACGACCTGTACGGGTTTCGACACCGGGCCGATGGAGTGGAAGACCCGGCGCGCGATGCCGTCGTGCGTGTCGCGCACCAGGCTCGTGAGCACCCGGGTGCCTTCGCCGGCGAGGTCGGCGAGTGACCGGATTTCCTGTCGCTGCATGAGCTCCTCCTCCCTGCTCCCACCCAGGGTTCCCACTCCTTACGCCGATTAGCCACCTATCCTGGCCGGAGTGTCCGTCGGAGATCTGCGCCATCGCCTCGACGGCCTGACCACCCGCGACGCGGCACGCCTCGGGCGGCGCCTGAAGCACCTCCGCGACGCCCCACCGGAAAAGCTTCGACAACTCGCCGGCCAGATCGCGGAGGCGGAGGCGCTCGTCGCCGCCCGGCACGCCGCCGTCCCGGCTGTCAGCTATCCCGACCTGCCGGTCAGCGCGCGGCGAGACGACATCGCCGCGGCGATCAGCGGGCACCAGGTCATCGTGGTCGCGGGCGAGACCGGGTCGGGCAAGACCACCCAGCTCCCCAAGATCTGCCTCGAAGCGGGCCGCGGCGTCCGCGGAACGATCGGGCACACCCAGCCCCGGCGGCTGGCCGCCCGCACCGTCGCCCAGCGCATCGCCGACGAACTGCAGACCCCGCTCGGCGAGGCCGTCGGCTACACCGTCCGGTTCACCGACCGGGTCAGCGACCGCACCCTGATCAAACTGATGACCGACGGCATCCTGCTCGCCGAGATCCAGCGCGACCGCCGCCTGCTGCGCTACGACACCCTGATCCTCGACGAGGCCCACGAGCGCAGCCTGAACATCGACTTCCTGCTGGGCTACCTGCGCGAGCTGTTACCGCACCGGCCGGACTTGAAGGTGATCGTCACCTCGGCGACCATCGAGCCGCAACGGTTCGCGGCACACTTCGGCCGGGCGCCGATCGTCGAGGTGTCCGGGCGGACGTATCCGGTGGAGATCCGGTACCGGCCGCTGGAAGTCCCGGTGTCGTCGGACGTCACGGATGACCCCGACGACCCCGACGACGAGATCGTCCGGACCGAGATCCGCGACGAGATCGAGGCGATCGTCGACGCGATCCATGAGCTGGAGGCCGAGCCACCGGGGGACATCCTGGTGTTCCTGTCCGGCGAGCGCGAAATCCGCGACACCGCAGAGGCTTTGGGCGGGTTGAAGCACACCGAGGTGCTTCCGCTGTACGCTCGGCTGCCCACCGCCGAGCAGCAGAAGGTGTTCGCGCCGCACACCGGGCGGCGCGTCGTGCTGGCGACCAACGTGGCCGAGACCTCGCTGACCGTGCCGGGGATCCGCTACGTCGTCGACCCGGGCAATGCCCGGATCTCGCGGTACAGCCGCCGGTTGAAGGTGCAACGGTTGCCCATCGAGCCGATCTCGCAGGCCTCGGCGGCGCAGCGGGCCGGACGCTCGGGCCGGACCGCGCCAGGCGTGTGCATCCGCCTGTACTCCGAGGAGGACTTCGCCGGCCGACCGCGCTACACCGACCCCGAGATCCTGCGGACCAACCTCGCCGCGGTGATCCTGCAGATGGCGGCGCTGCGGCTCGGCGATATCGAGGATTTCCCGTTCCTCGACCCGCCGGACCGGCGCAGCGTTCGCGACGGCGTTCAGCTGCTGCAGGAGCTCGGGGCGTTCGACGCGGGCGGCGCGATCACCGACCTCGGCCGCCGCCTGGCGCGGCTGCCCGTCGACCCGCGGCTGGGCCGGATGATCCTGCAGGCCGACGCCGAGGGCTGCGTGCGCGAGATGCTGGTGCTGGCCGCGGCGCTGACGATCCCCGACCCGCGGGAGCGGCCCACCGACCGGGAGGAGGCCGCCCGCCAGAAGCATGCCCGCTTCGCCGACGACGCGTCCGACTTCGTTTCCTACCTCAACCTCTGGGCCTACCTGCGCGAGCAGCGAGCCACATTGTCGCGCAACGCTTTTCGGCGGATGTGCCGCGACGAGTTCCTGCACTACCTGCGCATCCGCGAGTGGCAGGACCTGGTCGGGCAGCTGCGCAGCATCGCCCGCGATCTGGGCATTGTTGAATCTGACGAGCCGGCCGACGCGGCGAGCGTGCACGCGGCGCTGCTCGCCGGCTTGCTGTCACACGTCGGCATGCGCCGCGAGGACGGGCGCGAGTACCAGGGCGCGCGCAATTCGCGATTCGTCCTGGCGCCCGGCTCGGTGCTCGCCAAACGGCCGCCGCGCTGGGTCGTGGTGGCCGAACTGGTGGAGACCAGCCGTCTGTATGGGCGCACGGCCGCGCGCATTCAGCCCGAGCTGGTGGAGCGCGTGGCCGGTGACCTGGTGCAGCGCACCTACAGCGAACCGCACTGGGACGCACGCCGCGGGGAGGTGATGGCTTTCGAGCGGGTGACGCTGTACGGCCTGCCGCTGGTCGCGCGCCGTCGCGTCGGGTACGCGCGCGTCGAGCCCGCGGTCGCGCGGGAGCTGTTCATCCGGCACGCGCTGGTCGAGGGCGACTGGCAGACCCGCCATCACTTCTTCCGCGACAACGCGCGGCTGCGGGCCGAGCTCGAGGAACTGGAGGAGCGGGCACGCCGCCGCGACCTGCTCGTCGGCGACGACGAGGTGTACGCGCTCTACGACGCGCGCATCCCGGCCGAGGTTGTCTCGGCGCGGCACTTCGACACGTGGTGGAAAAAGCAGCGGCACAAGACACCTGACCTGCTGACGTTCAGCCGCGACGACCTGCTGCGCGCCGGGGAGACCGCCGACGCCGACCGACCCGACAGCTGGCAGTCGGGCGACGTCGCGCTGCCATTGACCTACCGGTTTGAGCCCAGCGCCGCCGACGACGGTGTCACCGTCCATATTCCGATGGACGTGCTGGCGCGATTGGGTGGCGACGAGTTCGCCTGGCAGGTGCCGGCGCTGCGCGAGGACCTGATCACCGCGCTCATCCGCTCGCTGCCAAAAGACCTGCGGCGCAACTTCGTTCCCGCCCCGGACGCCGCCCGCGCGGTGCTGGCCGGGATCGACCCGAGCAGCGAGCCGCTGCTGCCGGCGTTGCAGCGCGAGTTGCGCCGTCGCAGCGGTGTTTTCGTACCGATCGACGCCTTCGATCTGGACAAGCTGCCCGCGCACCTGCGGGTGACGTTTGCGGTCGAGTCCGCGGACGGCGTCGAGGTCGCCCGCGGCAAGGACCTGCAGGATCTGCAGGAGCGGCTGGCCGCGCCCGCCCGGCACGCCGTCGTGCGCGCGGTCGCCGGCCGGCTGGAACGACAGGGGTTGCGCGGCTGGCCCGACGACCTGGACGAACTGCCGCGCTCCGTCGAGCGCACCGTCGAGGGCCGCATCGTGCGCGGCTTTCCCGCGTTCGTCGACGCCGGCGCGGCGGTGGACCTGCGCGTGTTCGCCACGTCGGTCGAGCAGGACGAGGCGATGGGGCCCGGCACACGACGCCTGCTGCGGCTGAGCGTGGCGTCGCCCGTCAAACCGGTGGAGCGCCAACTGGATCCGAGGACGCGCCTGGCGCTCGGTTCGAACCCGGACGGCTCCCTGTCCGCGTTGCTCGACGACTGCGCCGACGCCGCGGTTGACGCGCTAATGGCCCGGCCGGTGTGGACGCGCGACGAGTTCGGCGCGCTGCGCGATCGGGTGGCGGAGGCCCTGCTGCCGACGACCGTCGACGTAATGGGCCGCGTCGAAAAGGTGCTGTCGGCCTGGCACGAAGCGCAACTCGCATTGCCGGCGCAACCGCCACCGGCCCAGGCCGACGCGGTCGCCGACGTCCGGTCCCAGCTGCAGCGGCTGTTGCCGCCCGGTTTCGTCACCGCCACCGGACGCGCGCACCTCGCAGACCTCGCACGGTACCTGACGGCGATTCGCCGGCGCCTCGACCGGTTGCCGCACGGGATCGACGCCGACCGCGGGCGGATGCGGCGGGTGCGCGCGGTGCAGGACGCCTACGACGAACTCGTGCGCGCGCTGCCGCCCGCACGTGCGGCAGCCGCCGATGTCCGCGACATCGGCGGGCAGATCGAGGAGCTGCGGGTGAGCCTGTGGGCCCAGCAGCTCGGCACCCCGCGGCCGGTCAGCGAGCAGCGTATCTACCGCGCGATCGACTCCCTACACGACCGGCAGTGATCGGTTGTCGCAAAACTCCCGCCCCAGTGGCCGAAAAAGCAGGTCGCAGCAAACTTCTAGTATTGCCACGTTTACCATTAACCCGAGAACGATTGATAGCGATTCGGCCCGGTAATCCATCCCCGACTGTTACGATTCGCCGATCGCCAAATGTCGAGGCGTTTCGTGAGCGGACTGTTCGAGGGAGGGCGGAATCATGTCATTGCTGAGCATCGCGCCGGACGCCGTATCGGCGGCCAGTGGCAACTTGGAGAACCTGGGATCCGCGCTGCGCAGCGCCACCAGCATGGCGGCGGGTCAAACAACCGCAATAGCCGCGCCGGCCGCCGATGAAGTCTCGTCGGCCATCACGGCGCTTTTAGGTGTCCACGGTCAAGAATTCCAGGCCATCAGCGCCAAGGCGGCGGTCTTTCACGACGAGTTTGTGAAGCTCTTGAGCGGCGGCGCCGCGCAATACCTGAGTACCGAAGTCGCCAATGCCGAGCAAACGTTGGTGAATGCGTTGAATACGCCAGCGGAGGCGCTGCTGGGCCACCCGTTGATCGGCCCCGGCCAGCCGAGCGGGGGTGCGGCCGCCGCCGTCGCGGCGCAAACGATCACCCAGAGCTTCGGTCCGTTCCAGTTCGCGATAAGCGCGACCCCGGGAGGCGTAAGTGAGCTCGTCACGCTGAACGGTCCGTTGGGACAGCTGGGGTCGTTGTCGCTGAACGGCATCCCGTCCTTTCCCGCGACCGGCGGCGTCGGGTTGGCGGTGAACGGTACCGGCACCGCTAATACCGCACTCGGTCCCGTCACATGGTTCTCGGCCACCGGGAGCGAGTTCATCTCACCCAACGGCGTGTTCGGGGCATCCCTCGGTGGACTCACGCCGATTGGTTACGCGGCACTGTCGGTGAACGGAGCGTTGCCGGGCGGAATAACCGGAGGGTCGTTGACCACCTTGGGTTTGGAGTTCTTCTTCCAGGGGACGCAGTTCGGCGTCATTCCGCTGTTCGGGAACCTGCCGCCGCTGATTTTCTAGCCGGGCCTCCGCCCGCCGGCACTCCGGCTGGGCCGCGCCCGCTGGCACCGCATAACCTTGCCGCGTGGACGTTGAACACCGCGAGTCGGCGGCGCTGCGCCCGCGCAGATCTGCCCTTTACTTGCCCGGCAACAACTCCCGGGCGCTGGAGAAGGGCAAGACGCTGCCGGCCGACGTGTTGATCTTCGACCTGGAAGATGCCGTGGGACCCGGCGCCAAGGCCGACTCGCGGGCCAGGGTGTGCGACGCGATCAAGGGGAAGAGCTACCACCCGCGCGAGGTCGTGGTGCGCGTCAACGGCCTGGACACCGACTGGCACGACGATGATTTGGCCGCGGTGGCCGGCTCGCCGGCCGATGGTGTGCTCGTGCCGAAGGTCGAGACGGGCCGGCAGGTCCAAGCGCTGGCCGCGGTGCTCGACGAGCTCGGCGCGCCCGCGGCCATGAGGCTGTGGGTGATGATCGAAACGCCCCGCGCCTTCCTGAGAGCGGAGGAGGTCGCGTCGGCCAGCGATCGGTTGGCCGCGTTGGTGGTGGGCACCAACGACCTCGTGAACGAGCTACACGGTCTGCACGTACCCGGACGCGCGCCGGTGCTGACGGCCTTGTCGTTGGCCGTGTTGGGCGCGAGGGCGGCCGGAAAGACCGTACTGGACGGGGTTTTCAACGACATCACCGACGAGGGCGGCTTTCGTGCCGAGGCGCGGCAAGGTCGCGAGCTGGGGTTCGACGGCAAGACCCTCATTCATCCATCCCAGATCGCCCCGGCCAACGAGCTGTTCGGCCCGTCGCAACAGGAGCTGGCCGACGCCCGCAAGATCGTCTCGGCCTACGAGCAGGCCGAGGCCGCGGGGAACAGCGTCATCACCGTTGACGGCCGGATGATCGAAAGCCTGCACGTGCGCGACGCCCAGCGCATCCTCGCGCTCGCCGAACTCATCTCGCAGAGGGAATACGCGTCCTAGCGGGCGGCGATCCACTGCGTGAGCGCGTCCTCGAGTGCCGTGGTGACACTCATACCCGCGGTGGTGGCGGCCTCCTCGAACCGCTCGACCAGGTCGGCCGGGACCGACGCATTTACCTTGCAGCGCTCTGGTTTTGGCTTACCCTGCGCACGGACCACCGGCTCATGTCGGGCGACGGTCGCGTCCATCGTCTCGCGCAGGACGGGCATCTCCTCGAGCAGGCGGGCAAGCTCGTCGCGTTCGATGCGAAGCACCTCCGACGGCCCGGTCGTCGTCACCGTCGCGGAACGGAGTTGCCCCCGGCGGAGCACGGATTCGCCGATCACCTCGCCCGGGCCCAACACGGCAATGCGGTCCTGGCCGACGTACACCCCGGCCTCCCCGCTGAGCATGATGTAGCAGGCGTCCGACGGAGTCTGCTCCAAAATGAGCGGCCACGGCTTGGACCGCGCAATGCGGTGCGCCGCTCCGACGAGACGGTGCAGCTCATCATCCGAGAACTTGTCGAACGCATCGAACTGCCGCAGCCGGCGGACGTCTTCCTCCTGGTGTCCTTCCGCATCCACTTTCATAGCGGGCTCCTCATGCGCGATGTAAGCCGGACATCGAGGAGCCTAACTTGGATCGGCTGCAATGAAGAAGAAAAAGGTGATTGGTCGCCATGCGCCTGCCGGGCGGTCAAGTCCCGTCACCCGGTAGGTTGAACGCGAATCCCGACGAACCCGAAAGGAGACACGGTGCACCAAACCGCGGCCATGGCTGAGGCCGACCGCGCGTGGATGATCGACACTCTGCTCGCGCTGCTGCAGACCCCGAGCCCCTCGGGGCGCACGGATGCGGTGATGCAGCTGATCGGCGACATCTTCGACGACTTTGGCGTGCCGTTCACCCTGACCCGCCGGGGTGCGCTGACCGCCGAACTGCCGGGGGAGTCCGCGACCACCGACCGGGCGCTGGCCGTTCACGCGGACACCATCGGCTGCATGGTGCGCAGCCTCAAGGACAACGGCCGCCTGGAGCTGATTCCGGTCGGCACCTTCTCGGCCCGGTTCGCCACGGGCGCCCGGGTGCGGATCTTCAGCGACGACCCCGACGAGTTCATCACCGGCACCGTCTTGCCGCTCAAGTCCAGCGGGCACGCGTTCGGCGACGAGATCGACACCCAACCCACCGACTGGAAACACGTCGAGGTCCGCGTCGACCGCAAGGTGTCGTCGCGGGAGGACCTGGTGCGCCTCGGCCTGAACGTCGGTGACTTCGTCGCGCTGATCGCCAGCCCCGAACTCACCGCCGACGGCTTCATCGTCTCCCGTCACCTCGACGGAAAGGCCGGTGTCGCAATCGCACTCACGCTCGCCAAGAACATCTCGGAGAACAAGGTGGTGCTGCCGCACCGCACCACGATCATGATCACGATCACCGAGGAGGTGGGTCACGGCGCCAGCCACGGCCTGCCCGCGGATGTCGCGGAACTGGTCTCGGTGGACAACGCGGTGTGCGCACCCGGCCAGCATTCCGTGGAGGACGGCGTGACCATCCCGATGGCCGACATGCACGGCCCCTTCGACTACCACCTGACCCGCAAGCTCTGCCGGCTCGCCGAGGAGCACGACATTCCTTTCGTGCGGGACGTGTTCCGCTACTACCGCTCCGACGCCGCCGCAGCGATCGAGGCGGGCGCGGAGACCAGGGCCGCGCTGGTCGGCTTCGGGGTCGACGGCAGCCACGGCTGGGAACGGACCCACATCGAGTCGCTGGAGGCCGCCTACAACCTGTTGCACTGCTGGCTGCAGACTCCGTTGACGTTCGCCAAGTGGGACGCCAAGCCGTCGGGCAATCTGCGGGACTTCCCGTCGTCGAAGCAGCCCGCGCCGACCGAGCAGTGGGTGCCGCTGGCCCGCGGCGAGCACGCCGAGCCCGGGGATGCGTCGCCGGGTTCGCACTGGCCGCCGTCGGAGGGCCCGCAGGCCTGACCCATTCTGGGGCTACGGCTGACCCGCCAGCCCGTCTTCGCCGAACAACGAGCCGCCGGCGCCCCCCGGTAAGGAACTGCGCGTTGTACCGGGCCGTACCGCTCGACAAGGAACGATTCTGTTCCCCCGTCGACGATCGCCACCCTTGCCAGGCTATTGCCGTGGGCGACTGCATTCATCAGGGGTTCACCTACTCATATCGTTTTCCGATTTCCGGGCTTGCAGCGCTTGGTACAGCTCGGCGCGCGACCGGATGTTGAGTTTTCGGTAGATGCGGCTCAGGTTGACCTCTACCGTCTTAGGGCTGATGAACAGGGCCGCGGCGATGTCGCGGTTGATCATGGCAAATCAAGCGGACTCTCTAAGAAGCGGCGTGGGACCCGGAGCGCCCTGCCGCCCCGCATCCTGCCCATCGCCGTCAGACCGGCGTTGAGGTGAATCCTCCTGCGATCAAACGGGTTTCGCTGGACGCGGGCCGCGCGTCCCGCCGCGCGTGCGGGCGGGTAGCCAGGCACAACCTGAACGATATCTAAGATCCCTCTTACTATTTTCTTATTATTCGGGTAGGGTCGCGGGCAGGACTGCTGAACGATTGCGGGAGCGGTATGAAGCGATTCGATGTCGTCGTTGTAGGTGCGAGGTGCGCCGGGTCGCCGCTGGCGGCGACGCTGGCGCGGCGGGGCATGAGCGTTTGCCTCGTCGACCGAGCCCGGTTTCCGTCGGAGACCCCGTCGACGCACATCATCCAGCCGTCCGGCGTCGAGTTGCTCGATCGGCTCGGAGTGCTCGAGGGGGTGTCGGCCGCCGGCGCGGTGCCGCTGGATCGCATGACGATGGTGATCGATGACGCGGTTCGGATCCACGCGACCGTCGATCCCGGACGTTTTACCCACCCGTCCCTGTGCGTTCGGCGGGTGACGCTCGACGCGTTGCTGGTCGACGCCGCGGCCTCGGCGGGTGCGGATGTTCGCACGGGCGTGCGCGTCACAGGCCTTCACACCGAGGACGGACGCGTTACCGGAGTCGACACGGCCGCCGGTCCCATCGAGGGGCGGCTGGTGGTCGGCGCCGACGGGCGCCACTCGACAGTCGCCGCGGCCGTCGGGGCCCGCGAATACCATGTCGCGTCGCCGGGGAAGATGTTCGCCTGGGCGTATTTCGAGCATGTGCGCGACCGGGAGGGGCACGCGCGACTGGGCCGCCGCGGAGATGTGGGCTTTCTCGCCGGTCCCACCGACGGTGAGCTCTACATGGCCGCGATCGCCATCGACATGGCCAAACAGGCCGAGTTCCACGCCAATCGCGACGTCAACTTCGTTGCCGGCCTGCGGAGCTGGCCCGAACTCGCCGACGTCATCGGCGACGGGCGACGCGTCGGCCCGATCCGGGTCGTGTCGAACTGGCACGGGTATTTCCGAGAGGCCGCCGGTCCCGGATGGGTCCTCGTCGGCGACGCGGGACACTTCAAGGATCCGGCACCGGGGCAAGGCATCAGCGATGCGCTCCGCCAGGCCGAGCGCTTGGCCGATTCCATCGAGGACGGGCTGGGCAAAGCCGGTCCCGACGACGCCATGCGGCGGTGGTGGCAGTGGCGCGACGAAGATGCTTACGAAATGTACTGGTTTGCAAAGGATTTCGGTGCTCCCGGCCCGACGACGCCGTTCAACACACGCCTCATGCGGGAAGTCGCCGCCGATCCCTCAGCGGCAATGAAGCTGTTGCTCGTGCTCAACCACGAATTTCGCCCTTCGCGGCTGTTCACCATTCCCATGATCGCGCGGGCCGCGGCGGGAGCGGTGCGGGACAGGCCCGACCGGCTGATCGCGACGCTCAAGGAGATCGTCAACGTGGCGAGCGACACGGCGCGCCGATCGCGGCAGCAGCTGACTGACCTTCAGGACGTTGATGCCGTCGTACGAGACCGGTGATGCCGCGCCTGGTTTCCGCCGCATCTCTTGGCTTCGTACATCGCGGCGTCGGCTTCGGCAACCAGCTCGCGATACGCCCGTTCGGCGTCGTCGCAACCCACGCTGCGCAACGGCAGGGTGGCGGTTCCCACGCTGGCCGTCACCGGAGCGGGGAGCGCCGCGACTGCCTTGCACAATGCGTTACCCCACCCGTGCGGCGGTTGGGTCGACACGACATCTGCGACGAGGAACTCCTCCCCGCCGACGCGGCCGATAACCGACGTGTCCCCGCAGACCGTCGTCATCGCCCGGGCCACCGCGGCGAGCGCCTTGTCGCCGGCCGCGTGCCCCTGGCTGTCGTTGACCGCCTTGAAGCGGTCGAGGTCGATCATGGCCACCGCCAAAAACATGTGCTCGCCGCCGGCAAGCATCCGCCCGATGATGGCGCGGTCGCAGGCCCGCCGATTCAACAGGCCGGTCAGTGGGTCGCGATTGGCGCGCAATAAATCCACGCCCAGCGCCCGGACAACAATGTGGATGGCGAATGGCACGATCACGTTGAGTTCGAGCACCAGAAAATAACCGGTGAGGGCCAGTGTCGCCTCGCCGGCGGCGACCAGGCGCACCACTTCGACCGCCGCGACCGCGCCGGCAAGGGACAAGTTCAGAGCCACATATCGCGCGGTGTGAAAGAACGCGACATAGCCACCCGAAACGGCTAAAGCCGAACATGCCATCAGGGCGACGATCGGCTGGGTCTGCCAGAGGCAGCCGGCGGCCACGCTCGCGCTGCCGATCATGGCGAAAGCAATCGATTGCCGCCGGGTGGGCCACCGGGACAACCACAACACCGCCATGCCCAGCCCGGCCACGCCGGCCACCACGGAGACGGTCAGGGCAAGACGCGGGTAGAACGGTGTTTGCCCCCACAGCACGTTGATCGGCCACAGCGCCAGCGACGCGGAGACCCCTGCCAAGACCCGGCGGGTGTTGGCGCTCAGCCCGTGGGCTTGCAGGTAACCGGTCAGCCAGTCGAAGTGGTCGGGTTGCCGCCACCACGCCGCCAACCACCGCATTGCTTGCCTTCCGAACTCGTCCGGGCCGTCGAGATTTACCAAACTAATCCGGATCGCACGACGATTCAGACGAACGCATTTATTCGACCCAAAGGATGCTTCGGATGGACAAATTGGAATGCAAGTCTGATGCCGCGGATGTATTTACGGTGGAGCCAATAATTGACGGGCCGCATTCACTGTCTAGTGGATTCAGCGCGTGACCGACCGCTCCAGGCTTGCCAGCGATTCGGCCAGGTAATCCGGACCGAAAGGAGGGATCGCGCCCACCCGCTCGCGAATATCTTGTGGCGTGGCGCTCCAGTCGTAGGTGAGAGTCACGTTGGTGTGGTCGCGGCCCGCGGCCAGGTCGTAGCGCCAGAACCAGCCGCCGGGACGGTGGTTGCCCGCGTCATCGAGCTGGCCCGGCATCCAGCCGATCGCGCGGTCCTGCTCGTACACGTTCACCAGGTTGTACACAACGTAGTCACCACCGGCCTGGGTGAGGAACATGTTCATCGCGAACATTTGCCCGGCACCCGTGATCGGTGCGATGTCCACGGCGCCGCGGACCCAGTCGGTGGGTTCGGTGTTGCAGTGGCGGGCCGGGTCGGCGAGGACGGCGAAGATGTCCGCCGGCGTCGCGGCGATGGCGCGGGTGGCGACGTAACGTTCGACGGTGGCGGTCATGTCTGGTCCCGGGGTCCGTAGGCGCGGGCGATGGCGGGGGAGTCGAGCCACCCCGAGTATGTCGGGCGTGACGGCCAGCCTTCGGGGGAATCGAGCCATTCCTCCTGCCGGCCCCACGGCAGGATGTCGATCAGCCCGAACGAGTGGCTGAGCTGCTCGGTGCCTCGCCCGTTCGTGTGCCACGTGCGGTACACGGTGTCGCCGTCGCGCAGGAACACATTGACCCCGAAGCCCCCACCGGGCGGCGCGTCCATATCCGCGCCGAACGTGCTCTCCGAGGACGAGTACCACTCCATCCGGTTGCCGACCTTGCGCTTGTAGGCGAGGGCTTCCTCGATCGGTCCGTTGGTGACGATGACGAACCGGGCGTCGTAATTGTCAAGGAACTCCAACCGGGTGAATTGCGACGTGAAGCCCGTGCAGCCACCGCACTGCCACCCCGCGCCGTCCGACCACATGTGGTGGTAGACGATGAGCTGCGAACGGCCGGCGAACACCTCCGCCAGAGCTACCGGCCCGTCGGGGCCGATCAGCGTGTAGTCGGGCAGCTCGACCATCGGCAGGCGCCGGCGCTGCGCGGCGATCGCGTCCAGCTCGCGGGTGGCGGCCTTCTCACGCTTGCGTAGTTCGTCGAGCGCGGCGCGCCAGGTCGCGTGGTCGGTAATGGGGGGCAGCGCTGCTTTTTCCACGTTCACGGGATCCACCTTTGCGATCGATTTCTTCGTAGCAGGTCTGACTCCCGGCGCGCGCGAAATTCACCGGTGCGACCGTCCAGCCGGCGGTAGCCTTACGCGCCATGACTGACTCCGTCGTCGTCAGGGTCAAGCCCGGCAGCCGCAAGGGACCCCTCGTCGAGGTCGGTCCCGACGGCGAGCTGACGATCTACGTCAGGGAGCGAGCGGTCGACGGCAAGGCCAACGACGCGGTCACCCGCGTGCTGGCTGAACACCTGCGCTTGCCGAGAAGCAGCGTCGAATTGGTATCGGGAACGACGTCGCGGCTCAAGCGGTTCCGGGTGAGCCGTTGAGCGTGCTACGCCCTCACGGCGTTAAATGCCGCGATCGCGTCGATCACCGCCTCGGGGTGATCAAGGGAGACAAAGGTTTTCGCGTCGGGCACCTCGATCAGTTTCCCGTTGCTGAACAACTTGGCCAGGCGCCGGCCCAGACCGGGGGTGAAGCAGCGGTCCGCTTGGCCCCACACCAGCGTGACCGGCTTGGTGAAACGGGGAAGGCGGGTGGCCACGTCGGTGAGGTCGAAAGTGGCGACCTGTCGCAGCAACGCCGCCAGGTCGCGGCAGATGCGGGAGTCGTGGAGGCAGGGCTGCAGCCAGGCGGCGGTGAGCTCCGGATCGGGCCGCTTGATGAGCAGGCCGTAGCCCAGCACCGAGTGCCGCAGCGTCCGCCACCGCAGTGGTCGGATCAGCGCCTTGATCGAGGCGGGCCCGCGAGCCAGCCCGAACACGACGTCGAAGGGGAAGGGCGGGCACTTGTCGAAGGCGTCGCAATTGGTGAGCAGCAGGCGGCCGATCCGGTCCGGGTGGGCGTCGACCACCAGTTGGCACAGCCCGCCCCCGGTGTCGCTACCGACCAGCGTCACATCGGAAAGGTCGAGGGCGACGATCGCGTCGTTGATCAGCTCGGCGACCCCGGGCAGGGACAGCACGGCGGCGTCGTCGACCGGGGTGGTGTGTGAGCCCAGCGGCAGGGTCGGCACGATGCAGCGGAACCCGCGCCGCGCCAGGCGTTCGGCGACGTCGCGCCACAGTCGTCCGTCGACCAGGATGCCGTGGACGAACAGCACCGGCGCGTGCGGCGAATCCTTCGGCCCGAATTCCTGGTATTCGATGGTGGCCTGCCGTAGCGCGAGCTGTGCCATGACGGTTGTCCCTCCTTGAGCTTCGTACCGACCCCTACCCGAATCGAAGCTCAGCGGCCGCTGCCACGGCCAGCCCGGAGACTGCCATGCACTGCCAATGCCTGGTCAGGGCCCGGCGTGTAGATCGACATCACCATGTCAAGGTCGTGGGCCCGAAGCGCGCTCGCCAGCTCGTCGATTCGCCGTCGAATCTCGGCTTCGTCGGCCGCGGGGTCCGTTTCAGTCGTCACAGATCCGACGGTAGCCGCGCCGGGCCTCTTGACCTGTCCGGCCGGGCTCGGTTCGATGATCCATATGCCACGAGGGGGGAGGCTTGCAATGAGGACGTTCGTCCGCCGTCTCGTTCCCGCTGTCTTGGCCGCGCTGGCGTCGATGGCCGCCGTGACCGTTGCGACGCCGGCGGTGAGCAGGGCCGACTGCGCGGACGGCGAGTGGTGGGACCCGACGGGCAAGGTCTGCCGACCGCTCGGTGTCGGGCCGCAACCCCTGGCATGCGACCCGGGGCAGTGGTGGGACCCGACGGCCAATGTATGCCGGCCGCTGGGTGTCGGGCCGCAACCGCTGGCATGCGACAACGGCTGGTGGTGGGATCCGGGCGCCAACGTGTGCCGTCCGCCGCTGGTACCGCCGGCGAGCTAACCCGGCGGTGGCCTTCACAAGATCGCTTAGTAGACGCTGGCGTACCTTCGCCATGCATAGTAAGCTCATAGCCAATAGTGAACGTACTCGTCTATAATCCGCAGAACGAAGGCGCCATGTACACCGCACCATCGCCTTTTGACGACCCGACCACGCCGATTGACGCCCAAGCGTTGCGAGCCTGGTGGGCGCGGCAGCGACATGAAGCGCAAGGGATGCAGCGAGGCAAGCCGGAGCGCGCCGCGTTCATCCGACAAAGATTGTGACGGCGCCAGCACCGCCGCTCAGTGGGCGCAGCATCGGGCGCGCAGCGTGGGGACGCCGGGGCCCGCGAGATCGTCGCAGTAGGCGCCGCGCCCGGCCATCGCCATCGTGAGCGCCAGAGTGGTACCGCTGACGAGCGGCCCGGTGCCGGTCGCGAAGGAACTGTCCGTCGCCTCCAAGCGCAGACCATCGATCGCACTGCGGCCGGCAACCGTGAAGTCCCGACGAGCAAAGAATTCCGCTACCGGTGTGACGACGTCCACCGGAGGTGTGCGGAGGACCCCGAGTGGCCGCCGGATGTCTTGGGCGTGCACTATCACCTCACCCAGCCAGGCGGTGGTCGGTCCCAGTGGCGCGGTGGTGCTGGTGATGACCCGCCGGAATCGCTCGAGCGTCTCGGCAGGGTTATCGCCTCGGTGTTCGGCCAGGCGCCGGTCGTTATGCAAGTCGAAGTCGAACCGCGCGCCCAGGGCACTGGTGAGCCAGCGCAGGGGACCGGTGCTCGCGGCCGCCGTCAGGTGGGCGACCACCTCCTCGACAACCCACCGCGCGCACAATGATTCCTGCGTCCACTGCGCGGCGTCGAGGCCGGCGAGATCCTCTGCGAGCGCGGCGCGCTCGGCATGGACCGCCGACCAGAGAGTGTCGCGGTTGGCGCCTTGGAACATGTGAGCCTCCATTGCACGGCCGAGATGACATCGGTGTAGACCTGCGCCAGGCACCAAAGTCATCGGACGACCGGAACGGGCGTCAGCCCGACGCGCTCAGGATCTTGATCGCGAAGACGAGCGAGTCGCCCGGCCGGATGCCGGCGCTGGGCTGACCGTCGGGGTAGCCATCCGCGGACGTCATCGCGACGGCGACCGTGGACCCGACCTTCTGTCCCGTGATGGCCTTTTGGAACCCGGGCACGACTCCGGTGAGGGGGAAGTCCACCGGGGCGCCCCTGTCGTAGCTGCTGTCGAACACGGAGCCGTCCCGTCCGTTGACTCCCATGTAGCAGACGGAAACCTTTGCGGTCGCGGGAACCACCGGTCCGTCGCCGGGGCGCAGGGTGTGCACCTGGGTCTGGGTCACGCTGAAGGGTGCCGTGACGTTCACGCGTGGAGCCGTCGTATCCGTGGACCCGGTGACCGCGACGCTGCCCGTGGTTCCGGCGAGCGTCCAGTCGGGCGTCGCCCCGTTCTGTGGTGCCGCGGTGGGGCAGGAGCCTGCCGCGGTCGCCGTGCCGGATACGGCGAGCGGCAGAATGCCGCCCGCGACGCAGGCGACGAAAGCGGCGGAGGAGAACACCCGGGGAGACTTCACGGCCGTCACGCTACCGCAGCGTCACAAGGCGGCCCGACTCCCACTAACTGGCGATTCCGGCCAATTCGTGTGCCACCGCCTCGAATGCGCGCAGCGTGTCCAGCATGTGCGGCTCCTGAGAGTGCGGCTGGGTGGACACCTTGGCGGCGACCATCTCCGCGGCACGGTTGAGGTAGATCATCTGGCCGCACATGCCCAGGCACAACACAACGTTGCTGCCGGGGTAGGGAAACCACATCTGGTTGCGGTACATCCCGCCGGGCAATTCGGTGTCGTCGGGGCTTGCGGCGAAGGCCTGACGCGAATCGGGACCGCCGTCGAGGGTGTCGGCGATCCAAGCCGTCGGTACCACCTGCCGGCCGGTCAGCGATGCGCCGTCGCGCAAGAACAGCGACCCGAACCGGATCATGTCGGTGAGGCAGGCGCTGATGCCGCCGTTGAACATCCCCGTGCCTTCGCTGTCGACGCCGATGGTGGCGTCGCTCTGGGCGCCGATGCGGCTCCACAGCAATTCCGACATCAGCTCGGGCATCCGCTGGGCGCCGGCGACTTCGCAGATCCAGCCGAGCACGTCGGTTTCACACGAGCGATATGCGAAGGGGCCGCCGTGTGGCGACTCCTGCCGCAATGTCAGCAAGAACTCGCGCAGCGTGGCAGGTGCGTCCGGACGGCTCCGGGGAGCCCAGCCCATCGCCTGGTCGAGGAGGTGTATCTGTGCGGCCGGGTCATCGTAGTTTTCCGTGAAGGCGATGCCCGACCTCATGTCCAGCAGGTGGCGCACCGTCGCGCCGGCGTAGCCGCAGTTCGCCAGGGCGGGAACGTATTTCGTGACCGGCGCGTCCAGCTCGATCGCACCCGATTCGTGCAGCGCGCCGGCGACGGTGCCCACCAGCGACTTGCTCACGGAGAACAGCAGGTGCCGGGTGTTGGGTCCCATGCCGTGGAGGTACTCCTCGGCGACCAACGACCCGCGGTGGGCGACGGCCCACCCGTCGGTGGCCGTCGCGGCCATCACCGCGCCGACCGTGGTCGCCGTCCCGTTGGTATTGGTCACCGGGATCCCGGCGATCGGAGCACTGGCCGCGGGCAACGCCGCGCGCGGCCCGCCTCCGCGCGAGATCACCGCGGTCGGCACCATGTCGTCGACGTGCTGGAATGACCAGCGCGCGTAGGGCGAAGACAGCCAGTTGGCCAGGGAGATGCCGGCCGGGACGCTCACGCGCGCGCGACGAGTCGCGAGACGATCGGCGCGGCCGGCGTCAGGGGGGTTGAGGTGAATTTCGCCTTCATGCCCTTGATCCAGCGCTGGCAGCGCTCGCTGAGCTGATAGTCGTCGGTCTGCAGGTGTGAACGGGTGACGAGCACGCCGAGTTGGGCGCCCTCGGAGCGTAAGTCGCCGGGCGCGGCGACCCGCATGTAAAAGGCCTCGGACCCGTCGAGCAGCGTGGCCCAGTCGTTGGCGGTCCGCGAAAAGGAGACCCGACCGTCGTCGTCGATGCGCCATACCCCGGTGCGTGGCGTCGCGGTGAAGATCTCGATATTCGGCGACGTCTCAGTGAGTATCACCTGGCCCCAGACCTCGTCCTCGCCGTAGCCGCGCTCCCAGCGCTCATTGATCTCGTCGATGTCGAGCTCGTACTCCACGTCCATGTACTCGAGCAGGTGAAAGAGGAACAGCGGCATGTCGGCGTAGGCCTCGGTGGTCAGGTTCGTCATCGGGCTGGCGCCGGACAGCCGCGGATTCACCTCGCCGAGGTAGAGCTCGTCGGAGTCGAGGTCGTGCAGCAGGTCCACCTCGAAGTAGCCGAGGTAGCCCTCGCGGCGCATGACGTCGCCCAGCTTTGTCACCATTTCTCGCGCGGCGTGCGTCTGGGCGGGCGGCAGCACCTCGTGCCAGATGTCATTGCCACACCAGCTGCCCCGGCTCGGCGTCAGCTCCGAATAACCGACGAGACTCGTCATCGCCGGGCCGACGACGGTGCCGTGGCGGGTCACGGCGCCCTCGAGGCAAACCTCGACGTTGCGGATCCGCTTCATCACCTTGAGGTCCTGCCCTAGCAGGTCACCGGCGTGCTGGTCCCAGTCGCGTTGACCGTGCACAAAGAACGTCCCGCTGCCGGCGTTGCCGTAGGCGATCGAGATGACGAGGTCATCTCCCAGGCCGGCGTCTTGTGCGAGCGCCAGCAATTCGTCGTAGGAGCCGGCCCGTCCGATCGTGTTGGGCACGCTGGGCACGCCCGCCTCGTCGGCCAGGCGCGTCATCACGATCTTGGAACCCAGGCGATTGCGCAGCTCGATCGGCGGATGCATGACCTCGAGACCTGCCGAACGGGCCAGGGCCTGGATTTCTTCGTTCATCATCACAAAGCAGCACTTGCCGCCGGGACCCTTACCGGCGATGAACTCGAGCGTCTCGGGGTCGGACAGCAGGTGGCTGCACACCTCGTCCATGGAGTCGAAATCACGGCGGTCGCGTCGCCGGGGCACGAACACGCGCGAATGCGTGCCCTCGAACGAGTCGAAGTAGGTCAGGTAGAAGAAGTTTCGTATCCAGCGGTCGACGCCGAGCAGGTTGAACGGGGTAGGCGAGATGAAGTACAGCGGCGTCTTGTTCGTATGGAAGAACGCGCGGATGTCCGACAGTCCGTTCAGTACGCGCGGCTGAGGGCCGCCGGCGGGCGCGCTCATGCCACCCACTCATACGTCGGCGCCTGGGACGACCGGGAGGCGGACGGCGGGGAAACGGGCGCCGCGGTCAGGGCGATGGCGCTGAGATCACATAACTCCATTGCACAAGTGTGCGGCACGCCCATAGGCGTGTCTAAGTGAGGAGTCGAAGAAGCCTGCCCGAAGAACGGTTCAAATGCGGGTCCACTCGTCGCCTTCGGCTCCGACGACCGGGTGCGGTCACATTCCGCGGCGCACATGTGTCGACCCGGTAGAGCGATCACCCGAACAACGACAGAGGAGACGTCCGTGGACGCACGTCTGAGTTTCTACGACAGCACCATCGGCTCCAAGTTCGCCAAGCCCATCAACTCGGCCGGCAAGGTCATATCCGACTCGACGCTGCCGCGCGCGACACAGGACTTGGTGAAGATCCGCGCAAGCCAGATCAATGGCTGCAGCCTGTGCACCGAGATGCATACCAAAGACGCGGCACACGCGGTCGAAACGCCATTGCGCCTCAACCTTGTTGCCGCCTGGCGAGAGGCCAAGATCTTTACCGACGCCGAGCGCGCGGCGCTGGAGCTCGCCGAACCGGCACTCGACTGGCCGACGCCGCCCGCGGTGTGAGCGATGAGGTATGGGACAACGCGCGCAAGTACCACGACGACGACCAACTCGCGGCGTTGGTGTCGCTGATCGCGTTGATCAACGCCTACAACCGAATCAATACCCTCACCCGCCAGCCCGCCGGCGATTACCAGCCGGGGCAATGGACGTAAACGCACGCGCCGACCGGAAAGGGGAGTCAATGACTAACTACCTGTTCACCTTTCGCGGGGCCAGGGACTCGGGATTCGTGCCACAGACGTTTGATGCCTGGGCCCGTTGGCACTTGCAGCTGGGAGCGCGCCCCGAGGACCGGGGCTACCCCGCGAAACTCGCCACCACGGTTGGCGCCGCAGGCGGCAACCAGGGCCGGACCTACCACGTAGCGGGCCACCTCAGGGCCGCCGGTGGAGTGCCCAGTCCGGGCGTGCAGGCAAACCCTTTCCGTTCAACCACCACAACTGCTCAGGCGCGGCGTTCGGCGGCGACGATGCCGCCTTTGAGGAATTCGTCGATGACCTTCTTGAACACCGGCAGCATCAGCCGGTCAACACCGGGAATCTTGAGCGTTGACCGCAGGTGCCAGCTGACCTCGGTCCCTGTATTCCCCTCTCTCAGCTGGATCGTGCCGACGTGATTTCGGGTCGGTGCGCCGGAAAGCATTCGGTAGGCATAGCGGGTGGGTCGCTCGTACTCGATGATCTCTTCGACGAACGGCGGCCCCACGACCACCAGACGTCTGATCGCGCCGACGCCGTTCGGTGCGGGGACTCCCTCGCGGTCGAGCGTGCTGCGCCGACATGCCCACACGTAGTTCGCGATCCCGCGATGGTCGGTCATAGCGTCGAACACGTTCTCGATCGGCGCCGTCGAACTCCGGGTAAGGGTGAATTCAATCATCCGCAGTCCATGCCGTCGCTACGCGCTGCCGAAATCTGTCCGCTGGCATCATTGGTCCTCTCTCGCTACGAAGATCATCCATCCCGACCGCGCGGCAGCGTCGGAGGGGTTGACCGCGGTGGCCCGCACCCGGACTCGAACCTGTCCGGGGCCCGCGTGGGGCTCCGTCAACTCCATGAGATGCAAGGCCTCGCGACCGCCGAACTCGTCGTATCCGATCGCTCTCATATTGTCCCCCAACCCGCTTCTAGCGACCGTTATTTCGAGGCAGCGCAACACCTCACCGTCGCTGACTAGCCTGGATGCGGAATGCCGCGCAAACCCCGTGTGTCACGGGCTCGGCGACCGCGGCCGCTTCGCCTCCATCTTTGGCCATGGCGAAAAATTGGACCGCAAATAACCCAAGATCGCATCGGCGACCAGGTCAGGTTGCTCGGGGAAAAGTGCGTGGCTGGCATCGTCGATGACAACAGTGGTGATGCGGTCGCCGTAGCATGCGTGAAGGTCGCCCCATTCGTCCCGGTGGTGGAATGGGTCGAGTGCGGCGACGAGCTCGAACACCGGCGCGCTGCCTGCGCCCCAGTAGCGGGTTACGTCGGCGCGGCGGGCGCAGTCGACCTGCATGGCCAGGGTATGCGGGTACCAGCCGGTCAACCAGATCGACGCGTCATGGCCGGGGGCGAAGAAAGCCAGACGCAGCGCGGCCAGTCGCTCGGTTTCCGGCAGCGACGGGTCACCGGCGCGCATGGGTGCCGAATTTACCTCCGCGGCAACGGTTTTACCGGATGCAGCGGCCAGGACGACTGCCGCGACCTTGTCGGGGTGATGCGCTGCGGTGGCCCGGGCGACGAAGTTTCCGAAGGCGTGTCCGAGCACGACCGCGGGCCCCTCGGCGAGATTGTCGATCACGGCGGCGATGTCGTCCGCCATGTCCTCGAACGTCACGGCGTTCATCGCACCCACCGAGCGGGCGATGCCGCGCGGCTGCGGCCGCAGCACGCGGTAGCCGGCTCCGACGAGCGCAGCCGTGAGGGGATCGAAGTCCGCACCTCCGTCGCGTCCGTAGGACGGGATAATCACGATGGACGGGCCGTCTCCGTCGACGTATGTCTCGATCAAAGCCGAGCCGGCCGCGACCATTTCGCTGCGACGCGTCATGACCGCTCCGTAGCGGAGTAGTCGAGCTCGACGCGCAGCAGCGCGGCGTTGCGCAGAATTCCGTGCGGGGGAGCGGTGGTGCCGCCGTCGGTGGTGACGTAGAGCACCCGGCCCGGGTCCCCTGGACCGCGGCCCCACGCGGCACTGGACGGCCCGACGAGGGTTTCGTCGAAGGGGTCGCCGGCGATGTGGCGCACTTCGCTGCCGTGGCGCGGCGCCAGGGGCACCCGGTCGAGGGTATTGGCCCGGTGGCGGGTCACGTAGGCGAACCCGGCGTCGGGGTCGACACAGAAGTCGTCGGCGTTGTCGATCGCGGCCACGAACTCGGGTGACGCTGCTGGATCACGTGTTTCGGGGTCGACGGCGACACGCATGAACACTTTCTGCGCGGTCGAGGTGTAGTACAGGTAGCCGGTCTGCGGACAGTAGCGGACGCCGTTGACTCCCGGTTGCGGGGGCGGCGGCAGGTCGCTGTCCGGGTCGAACGCCATGGTGTCATGCATCGACCACACCCGCGCGGTGGCCGTGTGCGCATCGTCGGTGAGGTCCACCCGCCAGATCAGACCGGCAAAGCAGTCCGCAACGGCCAGCACTCCCGGTCCAAGCAGGCAGCTGCCGTTGAGTCCGCGGGCGCGGTCGTCGAAGCGGTAGATGGTCTCCGGCACCACCGGGTCGCCGGGTCGCCACCGGGTGAGATCTATTCGTACCAAGGATGATTCGCCGGTGGTGTAGGCGAGGGTGAGGTTGACGACGAAGACCTCGGGGAGGACCTCGACGATGCCGGTCACCAGCTGGTCGAAGGTGTGCACCAGTACGGGTTCGACCATCGCGCCGGGCGCGGCGGGTGCGACGTACCAGAGTTCCTTCTGCAGGACGGCGGTGATCAGGACAGAGCCGTCGGCGCGAACGGCGAGGTTTTCCAGGAAGTACTTCTCCGGAAATAGGGCCACGGGCGTCAACGTGACGGCGGGGAGCGGCGGAAGGGGCATAATGATCCTTTCAGCGCTGGTGCGGGTCCTCGGGGGCGGGGATGGCGAAGGCCGTCAGAACGTTGCAGACCGTCTGGTAGATGCCGGAGAGCATGGCGATGTCGAAAACGCCAGTGCTGCCCAGGATCTGCTCCGCATCGTCATACACGTCGTCGCTGACGGGGCCGCCGGTCGACAGTGCCCGGGCGAGACGGTGGGCGGCCCGCTGCGCGTCGGTGAGTGCGCCAGGCTCACCGCCGTCGGCCAGCTCGGCGACGACGGTGCCGGAGAGCCCCGCGTCCCGGGCGACCGCGGTATGGGCGTAGAGCTCGTAGGGTGCTTGCCGGACTGCACCGACGGTGAGAATGACCACTTGCCGGACTTGCTCGTCGAGTGACGTGTGTTCCTGTTCTGCGGCCTGCAATGTCAAGAACGCGGTGGCGAGGGCGGGGTTCAGCAGGCTCGGGTTGAACGGGCCGATGAGCCGGCCGTCGATGGTGGTCGCCGCGAAGCCGCTCGCTTGGGCCCAGGGCACCGCGGTGGAAGCGATGCGCTCCAACAATTCCCGCTGGGAGCCGGTCAGCGCTTCGGGATCAGCCAGCGCCAGGCGGCCGCCCAAACCGTAAGTGGCACTCACTGGTCCAGACCCGTCGCGTTCGCCGGCACGTCGTACGCACCGAGGGTCATGCAGACCATCGTGAACCAGCCCAGCAACACCGTGACGTCGACGATGCCGGCATCCCCCAGCAGCGCCTTTGCCCGCCGATACAGGCCCACGGGGACCACACGCGCGGCGAGCAACGCCGAGGACAACTCGTAGACGACCTGTTCGCGCGGGTCGTCGAAGGACGTCGGCGCGCCGGCGATCAGGGCCTCGACGCGGTCCGGCTGCAGCCGGCCGTCCCGCTCGCCGATGATCTCGTGTTCGTAGCTGGCGTACGCGCTGCCCCAATGGCCGCAGACCAGATTGGTCGCGATCTCGATCTCCGCTTTGGTCAGCGTCGAGTCGCTCTGGTAGTAGGCGCCCGTGGGGACGATCGTCCGGGACAATGTCGGGTTGGCCAGCCAGATTCTGTGCGGACCCGGCACCAGCCCGCGCAGCTTCCGGGTGTAGTCGTACGCGTCCTTCATGTCAGGTGGCATCGCGGCTACCGGTGTCTCCGCGAAACGACCAAAAGTACCGAATGGTGTTGCGTCACTCACGTTTTCAACTCCTCCGCTGGCGACGGCGATGTGCTCGTGCGTGGGGCGACGCGGCCCCTAAGGTGAATGAGTACTCACGTTCCAAGCATGACACCGGTCGCGCAGCGATGTCAAACGCGAACGTTCATGTTTTTTTAGACGACTTGCCGCTACGGCCTGCGACGCGCGCCGACGGGCGGGTCGGCAGAGATTCCCTTCACGGTGTGCGGCACGCGATCCACCGACGCCTGACCGCCGAGGGCCAACTGCATCAGGTAGCCCGGCAGCACACACAGCAGCACATCGTTCACCGCGGGGCCACGGCTGCGGCTCTTCGCCCGTCCCGAGCTCAACAGTTGCCCCGCAGCGGCATTGGCGTTGCGCAGGAGTTCGGCCAGGGCCGGGTTCCGCAACGCCTCCGTCCATACGAGCAAGGCGATCGCCGCGAAGCCGTCCTGGGCGTGGCGTTCGGTGACGAACTCGAGGACGGCCGCGATGGCCGCCTCGGCGGGCAGGCCGTCCTCGACGGATTGACGGATCACCGAGACCACCTGCTCGAGGTTTTCGGCGGCGATCGCCTCGATGACCGCGTCCTTGCTGGGGAAGTAGCGGTAGACCGCGCCAGAGGAGATCCCGGCCTCGTTCACCAGGTCCTGCATTGAGGTGCCGTGGAATCCGTCGCGCACGAAGCAGCGGCGCGCCGCCGCCAATATGTGGGCGCGCCGACTGGCGCGGTACTCGTCGGACACCTTCGGCATGCGGTCAGTCTAGCGATTAAAAACATGAGCGTTCGCGTTTAGGTGTCACCGGGGGAGGCGGTGTCTCGCCTGTTCGTCAGGACATTTCGACGACTGGACCGGTCAGCGAGCGCCTCGGAACCGCCACGGAGGCAGACACCTCGGAGCGGACGTGCGGCAGGGTGAGACTGATAACCACGGTCGCGGCGATGAAGGCGAGCGCTAGCCACCAGCCGACGTCGAAGTCGCGCACCGAGGCGGTGGGCCCCAGGGCGGTCACCAGGATGGCCACGCCAAGCGCCGAGGCCACCTGGCGACCGGAGTTGACCAGCGCCGAACCCGTGGCGGCGCGTGCCGGCGGCAGGGCGGTGGCGCCGGCGGCCATGAGAGTGCTCAGCGTCAGTCCGACCCCGATTCCGCTGAGCAGCATGCTGGGGAGCAGATCGGTCACGTAATGTGGCGCGGCCCTGGCGAAGACGATTCGCCAAACTAGCGAGGCGGCGAACAGCGTGCTTCCGATCGCGGCCACGCGGCCGGGACCGATGCGGTGAACGAGCCGGGCGGACCCGATGGTGACGACCGGCACCAGGGCCGGGCTGGGCGCCATCGCGAGACCGGTGCGCAACACGCTGTAGTGCCAAATATCCTGACACCAAAGCGAGTTCGACAGAAGCATGATGGCGAAGGCGGCGCCGAAGCAGAAGAACGCAACGTTGGCAATGGCGAAGTTACGGATCTTCAGCAGCGGCAGTTCGAGCAGCGGGTGCGGGTGCCGCGCCGTCCGCCACAGGAACCCAGCGGTACCCAGCATGGCGAGCGCCGCCAACGCGACCGTGCCCGCCGAGACCCATCCCCAGATGGGCGCCTGCACCAGCGCACCGGTCAGAGCGGCCACCGCGACGATCAACAAGGCACTGCCGACGAGGTCGGGCAATCGGTCGTCGCGGCGGGCCGGTTCGAACGGCAGGACACGGCGGCCGAGGAGCCACGCCGCGAGGCCGACAGGCAGGTTCACCATGAATACCCACCGCCAGCTGAAGGTGACCAGGACCCCTCCGAGCACTGGCCCGCAGACCGCGGCAAGCCCGCCAACGGCGGCCCAGCCGCGGGCCACGTTGGTACGGCGATGCGGTTCCACCGAGGCCATCAGCAAGGCCAGGGATGTCGGCAGTTGCGCGGCGGCGCCGACCGATTGCAGGACCCGCGCGGCCACCAGGACGGCGAGATTGGGAGCAACGGCGCAGGCCAGCGAGGCGACAGTGAACACCGCGATGCCAAGGAGAAAAACCCTTCGCTGGCCGAACCGGTCACCGAGGCGCCCCGCCGGTATCAGCAGCGCGGCCAGCGCGATGGCGTACGCGTTGAGCACCCAGGAGGCGGCGGACAGTGAGCTGCCGAAGCCGCGCCCGATGTCTACAAGGGCGACATTGACAATCCAGAGGTCCAGGTTCGACATGAACACCGCCGCCACGACCACGGTGGACATGATCCACCGCGCCGTAGCGCGGTTTGATTTCCAGACCGTCACAGGCAGCAGACTAGCGATACCACGGTTTGATATGCAAACCTAGAGCTTATGTCCGTAAGCGCCGCCCAACCGCCGGGACCGTTGCAGACCCCGACGGTCCGGGGGAGGCCCTGCGCGATCGCCGCCGCCTTGGAGATCGTGGGGGACCGGTGGTCCCTGCTGATCATTCGCGAGGTCCATCTCGGGCACCACCGCTTCGGCGAGATCGCGCGGAACACCGGCGCCCCACGCGACCGCCTGACCGCCCGGCTCAAGGAACTCGTCGCCGCTGGCGTCCTCGAGCGCGCGACGTACCAAGAGGCGCCGCCGCGCTGGGGCTATTACCTCAGCGAGGCAGGTCGTGGCCTGATTCCGGTGCTGCAGGTGCTGCGCCAATGGGGTAACCGGTGGGCGGTCGAGCAGCCGCCGATCTCGATGCGTCATCGCGACCACGAGTTGTCGGTCGGTCACACTTGCGATGCCTGTGGGGAGCCGGTCGACTACGCCGAGGTAAACCGCGTCCGGGTCACCGACGAGTGTTGATCCGGTACTGCGCCGCATCGTCGGCGCCGAGGCGGTCCCGGTTGCGGAGGTGGCAGAGTTCGTTGAGGCCGTGCCGCAGCCTCAGCAAGCGGAAAGGACTGGGCCGCAGTGGAACACGATGAACAGCGGCTACAACCTTCTTCGCGACGATAGACGGTCCACTTATGTGCGCACTCGGATGTTGTGGGGGAGAACAGGATGCCAGCCGCAGAAGATCGCACTCTGGCCTATCTCGTCGTGCGCCTCGCCATTGGGGTCAGTCTGGTTGGGCATGGTGTGGTTCGGCTGCCGAAGCTGGGTGTCTTTCACGCTGGCTTGATGAGCGAGTTTCACACATCGCTTCTGCCTCCGGCGCTGGTCTCCGGGTGCGGCTATGTCTTGCCGTTTGTGGAGTTGCTGAGCGGACTGCTGTTGGTGGCCGGCGCCATGACACGCACGGCCGCGGTGGCGGCCAGCTGCGTCATGATGATCCTGATCTTCGGCGCGACGTCGATTGAACGTTTCGACCTGATCGGCGATCAGCTCGTTCACACGATCTTTCTCGCCGCGGTCATTGCGTTCCGCGCTGATAACAGATACTCCCTAGACCGGCTGCTATCGCGACGGCGACGGCTCAACACCGGGCCCTCAAGGGCTTAGGGGACCGCTTGTTCGTGTGCGGTCAGGCGATCATGTCGGGCTGGTCGATCGATCTGGGACGGACGGCCGCAGTGAAGTGGTGATGCGTTCTGCTGTCCGGCGAGTGGCTTCGATCATCCCGGCCGGGGGACGGCCCGTCGGTAGCAACGTGGACACGACAGCGACGCCCGATGATCCAAGCGGAATCGCCATCGCGGCGCAGCTGTAGTCGGCTGCCACCTGCCCGGCGTCAACAAGCGGAACCCTAGTTGCGCAGCTATGGTGCGCGCGGGCTTGCGCCGTTTCCGGCGGGACGGCGTCACCCGTCTTCGCGATGTAGCGGACGGGTGTTCGGGCGTCGAGCGTGTCGAGGTATACGGGGCCGTCGCCCAAGTCGACCGACAGGCATACGGCTGCCCCGGTAAGCGCCGCGAGTTCGGCCATGGGCCGCCGCGACGCGACGCGCAGTCGGGCCACCGGCGTGACCGTCGCACCGAGACGGAGCACAGTTGCGCCCAAGCAGTAACGCGTCCCGTCCCGCCGAACTGCTCCCACATCTACCAGCTGGCGAAGGAGTCGATGCACCGTCGGATGGGGGAGCCGTGCTGCTGCGCTGAGATCCACCAGCCGCACCGGCTGCAACTCGGAGACCAACTCAAGAAGTGCGAACGCACTCTGGATGACGCCTCGGGCTGGGCCGACTGGTTCGGGCTTTCCAGCAGTAAAGGCCATGCGACAGCGTACCTTCTGGCTCCGGTGACACTGGCCCGTGGTCCCACTCGCGCCACGCGCTGCATCAACGGATCCTCGAGTCGCGCAAGTAGCCGGTGATGTCGGACGTGTCGGGCAGCGGGAGTCCGGCCGCAGACAGCAGACCGGCTTGGCGCAGCACTTGAGCATGATCCCAGTAGAGCGTCTCGCTCAGCATCAAGCCGTCCCGGAACTTGACGATCACGACGAAGGCGATCTCGAGCAGCACACCCGTCGGGGCCACGCCGGGAAGAAGATGCGGCACCACGCGGTCGTGGGTGAGCCGGATGATGCACTCATCGACCAAGACGTCTTCACCAATCGAGCGGTCAATGAGGTCAAGCTCCGTGTCCGGCGGCTGCCCTGGGATGAAGACGTCGGCGTAATAGGCGCGCAGAGCGTCGCGTCCGGATGCGCCGCTCATCGTCGGCAGGTGCATGACCCGCGCCTCGGGGACCATCGTCGACACCGCGAGATCTGCGTTCCTGACGTCGAATTCGTAGCGGGTATGCCGCTCCCAGAGCTCCACCATTTCATTGCCGTTCATCACGATGGAACGCTAGGACCGTTGCGGCGGGGGCGACAAACCGATGTCCGGAGAGTGGACAATTCGGCCCAGCGCATCGCCTACCGCGTTAAGTTCTGTCCGACCAACGGAGGTCGACGAGGCGCACGACCGGGCTCCTGATCGCAACAGGTCCCCCTGAACCTGGCAGGGTTCCCAAGGACGAAGCGATGTTCCTCGCGCTCAAGCGGCGCGGCGAAACGGAAGGCTTCACTACGGTCCGCTGGTGCCGCGCTCACGGCCGCGGGCGCGGCGGCCGTAACCGGACTGTGTGTCGCGCGGTGCTGAGCTGAAACTGGCGACGAGCGCGGCATCTACGGCAATTACCCGCGCGGTCTGACTTAATGCCAGCGCAGCGGCAAACTCGATAGCCGGACCGCGTCCTCGAGGATAACCGGCGGCACGGACTCAGCGTCTAACCGGAACGCGGGGATAGTGCGTAACCATTCGCTGACCAACACAGTCAACGCCGTTTTCGCCAGACTGACGGCCACACAGCGGTGCGGGCCCCCGCCGAACGCCCAGTAGTCCGCCCGCGACCCGTGGCCGTCCGCCATGTCTTCTTGGATGGCCGCCCCTACGCACAGCCCGACCCGGGCCCCTGCCGGTATCTCGACACCCGCCACGGTGACGTTCTGAGCGGCCCTGCGGATAATCACCGGGGCCGGCGGCTCGCGGCGCAGCACGTCTTCGACGAACCCCTCAATCCCTGGGGGGTTTTCGCGGAGCGAAGCGCATAGCCGCGGGTCGCGGGCAAGGTCAAGAAACACGAAACCCACCGCGCTCCTAAACGGCGTGATGCTTGCAGCGATCAGCATCTCAACTACCGCGCACGCGTCAGCTTCGTCGAACCCATCGTCACCGGCAACCAACCGCGACATAACACCCGCAATATCAGGGCTGGCGCGGCGCTGCGCGAAAGCCTCCGCCAAATAGGCGAGCATCTCGAATTTTTGCACCAAATCCTGGAAACGGACACCTGTGACCGCGGCCAGAGGCGCCCGCTGGATCGCCCAAAGCGCTTTCTCCCAGCGCAGCAACCTATCCCAGTCTTGCGGCGGCAACCCCAACACTGTGAGAAGAACCCGGGCCGCGAATGGCTCCGCAACATCGGCGATCACCTCACAACTACCCTGCGCGGCCACCGCTTCGACCACCGCCGCGGCCTGATCTTGCAACGCGGGTTGCATCTGTTTCACCGCGCGGGAATTCAATAGCGGCTGCAAGATTGCGCGCCAGCGCGCATGCTCCGGCCGATCCAAAACGGGGTTGAGCGAAAACACTTCCGGGTTATGCAGCGCTGCGAGCACGTCATCGGCCCGTGTGAGGCAATAGCCATTCATAAACGCGCTGTCCTCGATAAACACGACCGGCCCGCGCTTGCGCAGTGCGTCCCAAAGCTCGCGGCGATCTGTGAAGAAATCAGGCAGCAATTTGTCACCGATCGGTGAGGGTGATCTATCCCAGGCCGCACCTGCGCCGGCACGCTCACACATCGCCGAAGTACTCGCGGATCTGGACGAACTCCGTCCAACAGGTACAGCCGCTCCCGCGCACGCCACCTCCCCGTAAGGCAACCCGGCGCGCGCAAGCTCACTCCCGGACAGCACAACCGACTCACCAGCGGATATTCGCCGCACGGCGGCCCCGATTTACGCCACCCACCATACCCGACGCCCCGGGAACATCGGTCTTGATCCGCACCCACGAGTGGTTGACGAAGGCTCTGCGCGGCAACTGAAAACCGCGGGGAGGAGCGGTGGTCGGCACGGGAACTGACGATGATTCATCAAACGCACGTGCAGTAGTTTACTTGACATAATGTCGCTTATCGGTAAAGCCTGGTAAAGCGACTTCGCCGCAGGCGGCTGACCTCAGACAACGATTGGCTCTTGGCTTCCCCGGCGACCGAACGCCCAGGGTCGTGTATACGCACAGTCTGCCCCGTTCGATCGAACACTCGCGGCCGCCGACGGAGCGGAGATGCGTCCGTCGGCAATGGCGACCGCGCGCGCTTGGCGGGCCCTTCTTCCACCGCACCCCCATACCGCACAATACGTCACTGTGACGAATTGCGCTGCCGCGCACGGTCATTGAACGCTTGCCGCTCGCCTGCAATCCGAGCCGACGACCTCGCTCATCGGTACCACGCGCCAAGGCGCCATTGCGATCGCTAGGGTTAGATCACGGCACGACTTGGCGTTGTCCGTCGTTTCCGACGCCGCCCCCTCCCCGAGTACGCGCGTCGCGTCGACGCAAGCGTTCTAATGGCACCGACACGCTCCCGCCGGCGAAGACAGCCGCGGGGCGCCGCAGTGCCCTAATTCATGACTGTGACGAAATAGGTTGCCGCGGCAGGGTCTTGGAATCCAACCGCCACGCCGTGCAACGTGTCCGAACGGCCTCACTTCAGATGTCGGGTGAAGAAGCGGGCCGCATCTTCCTTCGCGCTGTGCCGCTCTCCCATCCCCGACGCAGCGTAATCAAGAAACGCCAGTGGGCTGGTGCGAAGCAACGCACCAGCCCACTGTCACGAGTGTGAGGTTCCTAGACGGCAGAGACTCCAGTTGCCTGAGGCCCCTTGGCCCCTTGCCCAACCTCGAATTGAACACGCTGGTTCTCCTCGAGCGAGCGGTAGCCGGAGCCCTGAATCTCGGAGTAGTGCACGAAGAGGTCCTTCGCGCCGTCGTCAGGGGTGATGAAGCCGAAGCCCTTATCACCGTTGAACCACTTCACAGTTCCCTGTGCCATTTACTTTCTTCTCTCATCTAAATGCGGGATGTACCAAAAACATCCACACGATCAAATTAGCACGACCCGGCTCATTAGCGAAACCCGTTGTGCTGCTAACAAAATCAGCCCTGCGCGCGGGTGGAACGCCGACCACGTCGGCGACCGCCGGTACCCGGACGGCGAGGCTGCGACGGATGTGACGCTACCGGCCTCGGCGGTGCCGGCGCCCGGTAGGGCGCTATTTCGCCGGCCACCGCGTGCACGGCGGCCGAGTCGACGGTGACCTCCTGCGGAGTGACCCGGATGCCGGCGCGCCGCATCAGCGCGTGGGTCTCCTTGCGCTGCTCGGGCAGCACCACGGTGACGACGTCGCCGGCGTTTCCGGCGCGCGCAGTCCGTCCTGAGCGGTGCAGGTAAGCCTTGTGCTCGGCGGGCGGATCGATGTGCACCACCAATTCGATTCCGTCGACGTGCACGCCGCGCGCGGCGATGTCGGTGGCGACCAACACCCGAGCCCTACCCGTGCTGAAGGCGGCGAGGTTGCGGTCGCGTGCCGGTTGAGACAGGTTGCCGTGCAGGTCGACTGCCGGGACACCCGATTCGGTGAGCTGCTTGGCGAGCTTGCGCGCCTGATGTTTGGTGCGCATGAACAGGATTCGGCGGCCATTGCCGGAGGCGAGCCGGTGTACCAGTTCCTTCTTGGCCTGAACGCCCGAGACGTGGAACACGTGATGGGTCATCTCGGACACCGGCGAATTGGAGCCGTCCACGGAGTGCAGCACGGCGTCGTGCAGGAACCGGTTGACGAGCTTGTCGACGCCGTTGTCGAGGGTGGCGGAAAACAGCAGCCGCTGACCACCGCTGGGTGTGGCCGCCAGGATCCGAGTGACGCCGGGAAGGAAGCCGAGATCGGCCATGTGATCGGCTTCGTCGATCACCGTGACCTCGATCGAGTCGAGGCTGATCAAGCGTTGCTTCATCAGGTCCTCGAGCCGACCGGGGCACGCAACGACGATGTCGACGCCGGATTTCAGCGCCGCTACCTGCCTGCCTTGCGGTACGCCACCGAAGATGGTTGTCACCCGGAGGTTGTTGGCGGCGGCCAACGGTTCCAGCGTGGCGGTTATCTGGCTGGCAAGCTCCCGCGTCGGGGCCAGCACCAGACCCGATGGCCGGGACGGGCGGCGCGGATGACCGACCAGCCTGCTGACCATGGGGAGCGAGAAGGCGAGCGTCTTGCCGCTGCCCGTCTTGCCGCGGCCGAGGACGTCACGGCCGGCGAGTGTGTCGGGAAGCGTTTCGGTTTGGATGGGGAACGGATGGGTGATCCCCCGCGCGGTGAGCACTTCGATGAGTGCTTCGGCCACGCCGAGATCGGCAAACGTATTGCCAGTAGTCAATTGGATGTCTTTCAGCATCGGGTGTGCCGCGTCGGCAGGGAGATGCGCGCGACTGTCAGCACAGGGTGGCGAGATTGCCGGTGGGCAAAATCGATCGCCGCGATACGAACTGCGCCGGATTCAGTGCGTCAGCCACTGGATCGGGGCGGGCGCCGGAAGGATGAAGAAGCGTTTCACGACGTGCTGGCCATCGAATGAGACAGCCAACGTTCTGCTCAGCATAGCAGTACCGCGACGAGCCGTTCGCGCGCGCCCGACAGATCAGGAGGGTCAACGCTGATATCGCAGGTGGTCAGGGGTTTATCCAGCCGTTTCCGGGTGCAGGCCAGCACTGGACACCACGACGGTTCATTGCTCTGATGGGACGAAACCCGCAGGCGGCGGTGTCCGAAGAGAAGAGACCGTGGTGATGCGCGCACGCACCGTAGGTGTTTTCCCACTTGTCGTCGCACTTTCGGTCATCACACCGCCCGGCGAATGCGTCGCGACACCCGATAGTGGAGTGAGTTCGCTCACGCTGAACCAGTCCTCGGAGGATGGCAGAGATTTCGTCATCCGCGAAACCACCATCGCCCCGGGCGGTAGCACAGGCTGGCATTTCCACGACGGCAGCTTGGTCGGCGCGATCAAGCAGGGGACACTCACCCACTACGCGGCCAACTGCTCGGTCGACGGGGTCTACAACCCGGGGGACACGATCAACGAACCCGCGGGGCCCGAACACGTGCATCTTGGCCGCAATCTCGGCGCAACGCCGGTGATCTTGGAGATCATCTACGTCCTCCCGTCGGGAAAACCCCTGGCCGAGGATGCCGCAAATCCTGGCTGCCCCTTCTCGTGACCCAGGACCGATTCAGCCGCTGAACGGTGCCCCGTCGAAGCGCTCGCGCGTCGCGAGTTCCCCAACCGGCCGCCGCCGCAGCTTCGTCACCTGCCGCACCGGCTTGCCCAGCGGCACGACCGCGGCGATGGCGTACGGTTCGGGCACTCCGAGCAGCTCCTTGACGCGTGGCTCCTCGGCCACGGCCATCGTGGTCAACACCCCGCCGTAGCCCTCATTGCGCGCTGCCAGCAACACGTTCCACACGAACGGATACACCGAGGCCCCGCCCACCACGCCGACGCGATCGAGGTCCTGATCGGTGGCGGCGACGACGGCAAGGTCCAGGCAGATCACCAGCACCACCGGCGCCTTGCGAATCGGGGTCGACATCTGCGCGGGCGGCTCCGTCGCATCGATCGTCGACGCGTCGACGCGGCTCGGCTGCAACGGATTCCACGGCGACTCACCGTGCGCGAGCTGCGCGGTGTAGCGGCGGGCGGCGGGCAGCCCGAGGTCGGCCAGGGCCGCCCGGATCCTTTCGTCGCGAAGCACGATGACGCGCACGCCCTGCCGATTGCCGCCGGTTGGCGCAAACCGGGCGTTGTCGAGTATGCGCGCGAGCACGTCATCGGGAAGCGGGTCGTCGGTGAATTCGCGTACGGCGGGCGTGGATCGCATGACGTCGTAGAGCTCCATGAGCACCATCGTGCCGCAGACCCTCAGGCGGCGTCGTGGAAGATCAAGCCGAGCGTGCAGCGCTCACCGGAACGGACCACCGAAACCCCATGGCGCACCGGGGCGGCCGACCATCCACGGGTCGAGCGGACCGGCCGCTCCCTGGTCGTGAAGACGTAGCCGTGCCCCTGCGGCAACGTGACCGCGGTGCCGCGGGACTGCGCGCGCGGCCGCTGCTCGACGAGCAGGAACTCACCGCCGGTGTGCGCCACACCCGGCTCGTTCAGATTGATGACGACCTGCAGCGGAAAGATGAGGTCCCCGTAGAGGTCTCGATGCAGCGCGTTCCAGTCACCCGGCCCGTACTTGAGCAGCAGGGCCGTGGGTTTGGTTTGGCCGGCGCGATGGCATATGTCCAGCCACTCGTCGAGGGTGTCGGGCCAGGGTGGCTCGCGGCGCAGCTTGGTCCACCAGTCGCGGGCGATGGGCAAGAGCCGGGGGTAGAGCGCCTGCTTGAGCTCTTCGACGGGGCGCGGGTAGGGCCGCTTGAAATAGCGGTATTCACCCTGCCCGTAGCGGTGGCGCGTCATGTCGACGGTGGCGCGAAACAGCCCGTCGTCGCGGTAGAGAGCAAGCATCGCCGCGCACTCGTTAGGGGTCATCAGCTGCGGAAGCAGCGCGCCGCCAACGTCATTCATATCGGCGGCGACCGCCGCCCAGTCCGCGGCGTCCACTCGCCGGTCCCACTTCGACGGCATCAGAACAATCTGCCCGCCGCCGCGGGTATCGGTGCCTCCAGGTCGAGCAGGAATCGCTTGCGCTTCAGACCGCCCGCATAACCGGTGAGTGCGCCGTTCTTTCCGACCACCCGATGGCACGGGACCACGATGCTCAGCGGGTTGCGGCCCACCGCTTGGCCGACTTCGTAGGCGGTGGTGCCGTCGGACAGTTTCGCGGCCAGCGCGCCATAGGTGCTCGTCTCGCCGTATCCAATGTCGAGCAGCAGTGCCCAGATTCGCCGTTGACGCGGGTCCCCGGCCAGGTCGACGGGCAGATCGAACCGAATGCGCTTGCCGCTCAGGTACTCGCGCAGCTGCTCGGCCGTCTCATCGACCAGGGTGTCGGCGCCGGGCCCGACGTACCGCCCCAGCGCCTCCGCCGTAGGCGGATGCCAGTGGTGCCGGAAATACACACCCGTCAGAGCGCCATCGCCGGCGACCAAAGTCAGCTCGCCGACTGGGCTATCGATCTTCGTGTGTCGTGTTCGCATCGTCCAACCTCCTTTCACGGTAAACGATGAGCACCCGTGAAACGTGAGCTCTAGATTCGTTGCATCCGCTTCTCACATTCGACAACGCGCCGGCGTCTTCCCAGTAAGAGTCGCCGAATGTCAGGGAGGAACCACGAACGGTGAATGTCCCTCGGCACGTCAAACCGCCGTTCGAGGCCGTGGTGGTCCGCCACGGTGCCACGGTGTTGCGGGTCGTTCGGGCGGTGGTCGGTCACGCCGACGCCGACGACGCCTGGTCGGACACGTTCCTGGCCGCCTTGAAGGCCTATCCGCAGCTGCCGGGCGACGCCAACATCGAGGCGTGGCTTGTGACGATCGCGCACCGCAAAGCCATCGACGTGGCCCGTGCGACGTCGCGGCGGGCCGTCCCGCTCGCCGATCCCCCCGAGTCCCCCGCCCGCGAACCGGCCGACACCCACGATCTCGACCTTGACGCCGCGGTGGGTGCGCTGCCCCCCAAGCAGCGGCAGGCGGTGGCCTACCACTACCTGGCCGGTCTCCCCTATTCCGACATCGCCGCCATTCTCGGCGGCAGTGTCGCCGCCGCCCGGCGGGCCGCAGCCGACGGGATCGCCACTCTCCGACGCACCTATCCCCGCCTCGACACCACAAGGAACCGCGAATGAGCACACCCGATCTGACCAAGCACTACCCCGTCGACCGCGACCACCTTCGGCGCCTGCACGCGCGGCTGGAATGCGACGCCCAGGCTGGCGACCTCCTCGACATCGCTTACCGTACAGTGGATTCCGCCGTGGGGCCGCTGCTGTTGGCGGCAACCCCCCGAGGGCTGCTGCGGGTGGCGTTCGCCAACGAGGACCGCGCCGGCGTGCTGCAGGACCTAGCGCAGCGCATCAGCCCGCGGGTGCTCGAGTCGCCCACCCGGCTGGATCCCGTTGCGCGACAACTCGACGAATACCTCAGCGGGCGTCGCCGCCGCTTCGACATCGCGCTGGACTGGTCGCTGTCCCAAGGTTTCCGGCGCACGGTTCTCGAACACCTCAGCGTCGACGTCGGCTACGGGCAGACCGCCAGCTATGGCACCCTGGCCGGACTGTCGGGCTCCCCCAGGGCCGTGCGCGCGGTCGGCACGGCGTGCGCGACCAACCCGATTCCCATTTTCGTGCCGTGCCACCGGGTGGTCCGTTCCGACGGAACGATCGGCGCCTATCGCGGGGGTACCGCCGCCAAGCGTGTCCTGCTGGATCTCGAGCGGAGCCGATGACGACGGGCGGGCCGGCTCGCAACCGGGTCTCGCCCATGGGTGACATCATTTCCGCGCCGGGCCGTGGCGCGTGGATGGGCAACCGCGGTCGCTTGCACGAGGGTCGCGGCGCCCGCGAAATCCTGCGCAATCATCAGCACAAGACCTGGATCACCTGCGCCCTGTCCTTCCGAGGCCGTCGCGTCGCGCAGTGGGAGCCGAATCGGTATACGCCGCTGTTCTTCCTGGACGAGGCCGTCGCGCTGGCCGCCGGTCACCGCCCGTGCGCAGAATGCCGACATAGTTCATACAGCCAGTACCGGACGCTCTGGGCCGAAACCCACGGCGGCGCAATCCCTTACGCCAAGGACATGGATACGCAGCTGCATCGCGAGCGGATCGGCGTGACCCATCATCGCGCCGCCTGGGGCAGCCTGCCCGACGGAGTCTTCGTCATGACCGAGCGGGGACCGGCGGTCGTCGTCGGCGACCACCTCGCGATCTGGGACCGGCGCGCGAACATCTATGCGGATATCCCGGCACGCCCTAGAGCCGGCGCCGCGACGGCGCTCACCCCGCCCTCCACGGTGGAGATCCTGCGTGCCGGCTACCCGGTCCAGATCGACGAGCGCGCCGAAAGGGCAACCGGCAAAGTGTTTCTCACGTAGGTGCGCCGGCCGCAGGCGACCAGTGCACCACCTTCATCGTGGTCATCTCGTCCAGCAGCTCGGGACCGAAGCCGAACCCGGTGCCGCTGGCCCGGCGCGGCTGGGACGCGCCCCCGGGGGCGCCACCGAACACGTTGTTGATCTTGACGGTGCCCACCGGCAGGCTGTGCCACGCCTCCTTCGCGTGCGCCATATCGCCGGTCAGCACGGTCGCGGCCAGCCCGTAGCGATCGTCGGCCGCCTCGGCCAGGGCGGCGGCGAAATCGGACACCATTCGCACCGGTGCGACCGGACCGAACGTCTCCTCGCTCATCACCAGCATGTCGGGCGTGCAGTCGGTCAGCACGGTGGGCGGATAGAAGGCGCCCGGCCCCGGCCGCGGTTCGCCGCCGGCCAAGACGTGGGCGCCGCGCCGGACCGCCTCCTCGACGTGCGCGTGCACCTGGTCGCGATGACGCTCGTCGACCAGCGGCCCGATCCGCTCGGCCCACGACGCCGCCTCGTCGGCCAATGCGCCGACGAACGCGTCGGCGATCGATTCGACGGCATAGATGCGTTCCACCGACACGCAGATCTGACCGGCGTTGGCGAAGGCGCCCAGTGCGGCCTGGCCGGCCGCCCAGCCGGGGTCGACGCCGGCATCGACGATCAAGGCGTCGTTGCCGCCGTTCTCCAGCAGCGCCTTGGCGCCGCGTTCGGCGCAGGCGCGGGCGATCGCTCGGCCGGTCGCGCTGCTACCCACGTGCGCTACCACGTCGACGCGCTCCGACTCCGCCAGTCGGGCACCGACCGTTCCGTCGCCGTCCACGATCTGCAGCACCCCGTCGGGCAGCTGGGCGGCCAGCAGCTCGGCGAATCGCCGACCCGTCTGCGGGCAGCGCTCGCTGGGCTTGTGGACGACGGTGTTCCCGGTCACCAGCGCCGCCCCGAGCAGCCCGGCGGCCACGGCCACCGGATCGTTCCACGGCGTCAGCACCGCGACCACGCCGCGCGGCTGGGGAACCATCAGATCGGTCGCCGACCACCCGCCCTGCAGGCTGCGCCCGCGGTGCAACGGCCCGAGCTGGGCGTACTGCATGAGAGCGCCGACCCCGGCGTCCACGCCGCCGAGGGCGTCGTCGCGCAGTTTGCCGGTCTCACGCTCGTTGAGTTCCGCGAGTTCGCGGGCGGCGGCGCGGACGTCGGCCGCCGCCGCGGCGATCGCGGCGGCCCGTTCGGCCGCAGGGCTGCGCGCCCAGGCGGGGGCGGCCTCCGCGGCGCGCCGGATCGCGTCATCGCAGTCGGCCGGCTCCGCGATGGGGACCTGCGTCACGGTGTCGCCGGTGCGCGGGTCCAGGACGCTGATGATCTTGGTCAGGGTCGAAGCCACGTTTCGGTTTACCCTCTGCGCGTCGAAGGCAATCCGGCGAATACCCATCGACAGTTTCCGCGTCATGTATGGTCAGCGGGGGCCGGCCACGGGACCAGGAAGCACGCAATGGCAAGCACATTCGCCGGGAACGAGTTCACGTCACGGCAGGCGTTGGATCCCGGTCTGCGCAAGGCGGCCCGGTTCCTGCCCCGCGGTTATGCCCTGCATCGCGGCTACAAAGTCCAGCGCAGGCTCATGAACCTGATGGGCAACGCGGGCCGGATCCGTAACGTCCCGGTGGCCGCGGTCGACGAGCACGTCACGGTCCGGCTGCATCGTCCGGCCGGCCTTCCCGCGAGGGCGCCGGCGATGCTGTGGATCCACGGCGGCGGCACGGTCATGGGCCACGCCGCACAGGACGACAAGTTCCTGCGGAAGCTGTCGCATGTCACCGGCGTGGCGGTGGCCGCGGTGGAGCATCGGCTGGCCCCCGAGCACCCCTACCCGATCCCGGTCGAGGATTGCTACGCGGCGCTGCGGTGGCTGGCGCGGCAATCCTGGGTCGACGCCGACCGCGGCGCGGTCGGCGGGGCCAGCGCCGGCGGACATTTCGCGGCGGCCGTGGCGCAGCGCGCTCACGATCGCGACGACGTCAACCTTGCCTTTCAGATGCTGGTGTACCCGATGCTCGACGACCGCACCGGCGCAGATAGCGGCGGACACAAGCGGCTCATGTGGACCGAAACCGACAACCAGCAGGCGTGGCGGTGGTACCTGAACGGCGCGGACCCCGCCGAGGCGGCGCCGGCGCGGCGCGAAGATCTCTCCGGCCTCGCACCGGCCTGGATCGGGGTCGGGACGTTGGACCTGTTCTACCGGGAGTGCCTCGACTACGCGCGACGGCTACGGGAGGCGGGCGTTCCCGTGCACCAGGAGATCGTCCCGGGCGCGTTTCACGCCTTCGACCAAATCGCGGACAAGGCACCGGTTTCGGTGAAATTCTTCGCCAGTCAATGCGATCACCTGCGCGACGCCCTGGCCCCACCGGGTCGGTGAGATACTTTGGCAGGTAACGCTTTTCGGGCCGACCGGTAGGGCGCCGCGACCACGGCGCATCCCGCGTCGGCGAGCGGAGCCGTAGGATGTCGACTGCAAAGTTTGCGTTTTGTGCAACTATGGGTGTCATGATGAAACAGATGGGTCTCCGCGAGCGGCGTCACCGCCAGACCAGCGCGGACATCCGTGACGCCGCGGTGCGCCTGGCGCTGGAACGCGGCTTCGACAAGGTGACCATCGATGCCATCTGCGTCGAGGCGGGGATTTCGACGCGCACGTTCTTCAACTACTTCCCCACCAAGGAGTCCGCTATCGCCTACGGTCCCTCGGACCTACCGGCCGAGCTGGCCGAGGATTTCGTCGCCGCCGGCCCCGCCCCGTATCGCGTGGTGCTGTCGGAGCTGATCACCCTCGCGGCGCACCACCTGCGCGACACGCCCCCGCGGCGCGAACAGGCGGCCGGCTGCCTGGAGCTCGCCAAAAGCAGCCCCGCGGTCCTGGCGGCGTTCCTTGCCGAGCTGGAACGGTTCCAGAACCAGCTGACCGACATCGTCGCGCGCCGCCAGGCCATGCGCCCCGACGACGAGATCCCCGCGTTGATCGCGGCACTGGCGTTGACGGCGGTGCGCTCCGGCATCGAGCGCTGGGCGGGTGGCGAGCCGAAGGATGCCGAAGACACGCCGATGCCGTACGTCGACAGCGCCGCCGCGCTGGTCAACAGCATCTTTAGCAACTAGACAGCCTAAACAGTTAGCTAGATCACCTTTTTGCATTGACTGCAATCTGTGCAGCCGGTGTATCATGCTCTGGTGGGACGGGACGGGGGCTCGGCGACGCGCCGGCAGGCATCCCAGCGCCCGACGTCTGCACCCGCGTGGATCACGACAATCTCCGAACGCATTGGGGCGCAAGGAGATTGCGGGGACCCCAGCCGGGGCATTGGATCCGGTGTCCGCTCGACGGCGACCGCACGGTTGGGCGACGAGGAAAGGAATCCACGTAGGTGCAGCTATCGAAGGTGATGCGCAACGCGTGGCTGCCGCTGTTGATCGTGGCGGTGGTGGTGATCGGCGGCTTCGCCGTGATGCGGGTCAAGTCGTTCTTCGTGGCCGAGAACGCAGGACCGTTGACGAGCCCGCGGCAAGATGATTCCAAGCCCTTCAAGCCCAAGGTCGTCAAATACGAGATCTTCGGCTCGGCCAGTCACGCCAACGTGAACTACCTGGACCTGTCGGCCGACCCCAAGCGCGTCGACGATGCGCCGCTCCCCTGGACGCTGGTCCTCAGCACGACCGCCCCCTCGGTCTTCCCCAACCTCTCGGCACAAAGCGATGGTGACCGCCTCGGCTGCCGCATCACCATCGACGACGAAGTCAAGGACGAGAACATAACCGACGGCGTGCACGCCCTGACCTTTTGCTTGGTGAAATCCGCATGAGCGCGAACGCTGAACACCCGACCGACACCTTGCCCATCGCCAGGCACGCCGGGCGCCCGGCGATTCCGCGGATCATCCGACGATTCGCCGTACCCATCGTTCTGGGCTGGATCGCCGTCATCGCGGTGCTCAACACGGTCGTCCCGCAGCTGGACGAGGTCGGGAAGATGCGCTCGGTCTCGATGAGCCCGGACGACGCGCAATCGGTCATCGCGACGAAGCACATGGGCGAGGTGTTTCACGAATACAAGTCCAACAGCTCGGTCATGATCGTCCTCGAAGGCCAGAATCCGTTGGGCGCGGACGCTCATGCCTACTACGACCAGCTGGTCAAAAAGCTCGACGCCGACACCAAACACGTGGAACACGTCCAGGACATGTGGAGCGATCCACTCAGTGGTGCGGGCGTCCAGAGCAACGACGGCAAGGCCGCCTACGTCCAGGTCTATCTCGCCGGCAACCAGGGCGAGGCCCTGGCCAACGAGTCGGTCGAGTCGGTGCAGGACATCGTCAAGAGCGTGCGCGCGCCCAACGGGGTCAAGGCCTACGTCACCGGGCCCGCGGCCGTGCAGGCGGATCAGCACATCGCCGGCGACCGTAGCCTGCAGGTGATCACCACCGTCACGTTCGTCGTGATCATCGCGATGCTGCTGATGGTCTACCGGTCCATCGTGACGGTGTTGCTCACGTTGGTGATGGTCGTACTCGAACTCGCCGCCGCCCGTGGAATGGTGGCCTTCCTCGGCTACTACAACATCATCGGGCTCTCCACCTTCGCCACGAACCTGTTGGTAACGCTGGCGATCGCGGCCGCAACGGACTATGCGATCTTCCTGATCGGGCGATATCAGGAAGCCAGGTCAATCGGCGAATCGCGAGAAGACGCGTATTACACGATGTTTGGCGGCACCGCTCACGTGGTGGCCGGATCGGGACTGACCATCGCGGGCGCGACGTTCTGCCTGCACTTCACCAACCTGCCCTACTTCCAGACGCTGGGCATCCCGTTGGCCATCGGCATGGTCGTGGTGGTCGCGGCGGCCCTGACGCTGGGCCCCGCGGTGATCTCGGTGGCTTCGCGCTTCCGCCAGACGCTCGAGCCCAGGCGGGCGCAGCGCATCCGCGGCTGGCGCAAGATCGGCGCCGTCGTCGTCCGGTGGCCGGGCCCGGTTCTGATCGTGACCATCGCGATCGCGCTCGTCGGCCTGCTGACGCTGCCCGGGTACCGGACCAACTACAACGACCGCAAATACCTGCCCGCCGATCTACCGGCGAACGCCGGCTACGCGGCAGCCGACCGGCATTTCTCGAATGCGCGGATGAATCCCGAGCTGCTGATGATCGAAAGTGACCACGACCTGCGCAATTCCGCCGACTTCCTGGTGATCGACAAGGTCGCCAAGGCGATCTTCCGGGTGCCCGGAATCTCACGCGTGCAGGCGATCACCCGACCGCAGGGCACGCCGATCGAGCACACCTCGATCCCGTTCCAGATCAGCATGCAGGGTGTCTCCCAGCAGATGAATCAGAAGTACCAAGCGGATCAGATGGCCGACATGCTGCACCAGGCCGACATGATGCAAACCACCATCGACAGCATGGAGAAGATGCAGAGCATCACGGCGCAGATGGCCGACAGCATGCACATCATGGTCCGCAAGATGCACGAGATGACCATTGATATCAACGAATTACGCCAGCACATGGCAGATTTCGAGGACTTCTTCCGGCCCATCCGCAGCTACTTCTACTGGGAAAAGCATTGCTACGACATCCCCGTGTGCTTTTCGCTGCGCTCGGTCTTCGATGCCCTCGACGGCATCGACACGATGACCGACGACATCCAGAGCCTGCTGCCCGTCATGGACCATCTCGACACACTGATGCCCCAGATGGTGGCCCTGATGCCCGCCATGATCGAGAACATGCGGGCCATGAAAACGACGATGCTGACCATGTATTCGACCCAAAAGGGTCTGCAGGATCAGCAAAACGAGGCGCAGAAGAACTCCAACGCCATGGGCAAGGCGTTCGACGCGTCGAAGAACGACGACTCCTTCTACCTGCCCCCGGAGACCTTCAACAACGCCGAGTTCAAGAAGGGCATGAAGAACTTCCTGCCGCCCGACGGCCACGCGGTGCGGTTCATCATCAGCCATGACGGCGATCCGATGACGCCGGAGGGCATTTCGCACATCGATGCGATCAAGAAGGCGACCTACGAAGCGCTCAAGGGCACGCCGCTGGAGGGCTCCACGATCTATCTCGGGGGAACCGCGGCGACCTACAAGGACATGCAGGACGGCAGCAACTATGACCTGCTGATCGCCGGAATCGCCTCGCTGTGCCTGATTTTCATCATCATGCTGATCATCACGCGAAGCGTCGTGGCCTCGGCGGTCATCGTGGGCACCGTGCTGCTTTCCCTCGGGGCGTCCTTCGGGCTGTCGGTGCTCATCTGGCAGCACCTGATCGGCATCGAATTGCACTGGATGGTCCTGGCGATGTCCGTCATCATCCTGCTGGCCGTCGGTGCCGACTACAACCTGTTGCTGGTGTCGCGGTTCAAGGAAGAGATCCACGCGGGGCTGAACACCGGAATCATCCGGGCGATGGGTGGGACGGGATCCGTGGTCACCTCGGCCGGACTGGTGTTCGCGTTCACCATGATGACGATGGCGGTCAGCGAGCTCACCGTCATCGGCCAGGTCGGCACCACCATCGGCCTGGGACTGCTGTTCGACACGCTGATCGTCCGGTCGCTGATGACGCCGTCGATCGCGGCGCTGCTGGGCAAGTGGTTCTGGTGGCCACAACGGGTGCGGCAGCGGCCGGTGCCGTCGCCCTGGCCCGCGCCGGTCAAGGAGCGCGAATCTTTCGCGGTGGCGCCCTGACCTAGGTGACGACGCGCCGAGCCTGCGCACAGCGCGTGCTTGACCCCAATTTTGTAGCGCTGGACGCAGTTTCGATGTGGGTCCGGCCTACGTGACCCACTCGGGCTGCTGGCTGGCATCGACCGCGGAGAAGTCCTTGTGCGCCAGCCCGGCGGTGGTGCCGCCGTCGACGACGAACTCGGAGCCGGTCGAATAACTCGATTCGTCGCTGGCCAGGTACACCACGAGGTTGGAGACCTCCCTGGGCTGGGCGATTCGGCCCAGCGCGGTGTGGAAGATGTCCTCGGGGACCCACTCGGTCATCGGCGTCTTGATGAGCCCGGGGTGAATCGAGTTCACCCTGATCCCGCTCGGCCCGAGTTCGAGTGCCACCGATTTGGTCAGCCCCCGGACCGCGAATTTGGTTGCGGTGTAACCATGGCAGGCGATGGTGCCTGCCATGCCCTCGATCGAGGAGATGTTGATGATCGACCCGCGGCCGGCGTCCTTCATCGGTTTCGCGACGGCGCGGATCCCGAGGAACACGCCGGTCAGGTTGACGTCGAGAATCTTGTGCCACTCGGAGAGTTCGTAGTCCTCGATGGTGCCGATGTTCAGGATGCCGGCGTTGTTCACCAGCACGTCGATCCCGCCGAACTCGCTCAAGGCGGTGGCCACGGCGGAGTCCCATTGCTCGGGTTTCGTGACGTCCAGGTGTACGTAGCGAACCGCGTCACCGAGCTCGGCCGCGACGGCCTTGCCCTCGTCGTCGAGGATGTCGCCGAATACCACCTTGGCGCCCTCGGCGACCAGCGTCCGCACGTGCGAGGCGCCCATCCCCCGCGCACCGCCGCTGATCAGGGCGACCTTTCCCGCCAAGCGTTCTGCCACTGGTCTTCTCCTGTCATGTCGGTGCGTCGGATTGCACCATACATATGCATGCAGGCGTATGGCCAGGGCGCGGCCGAGTGCGGCTGCGGCTACTTTTTGGCCGGATTACTGGCGGGGTGGTGCGACGGGCAGTAGTCCGCGGTGGCCGCACCCACGAACATCTGGGCTTGGTCCTGGTTCAGCCGATGCGCCCCGGTGAACTGGTCCACCTCGTCCTTCTCGGTGTAGCCGGCGTCGAGATCTTTGCACATCACGTGCGCCATATTCACGGTCTGGGACGGGCTACCGAGGTTGATGCCGTGCGACTGCAGGAAGTTGGTGAAATCCTGGTCGGTCTGGTCGGCGTGTGCGGCACCCGCCGGCACCAGCACGACAGCCAGCAGCGCGCCGAACGTGCACGCGGAAATTTTCTTCGTCATCTCGCGGTGCTTCATCCGTTATCCCCCATCACTTTCGAGGCTTCACATCAACTCGGGTCGACAAGCGAGGCGCAATTCAAACCCCGCATAGTTTTTACTGTCGATCGTTTCAGGCATCAATGGTATCTAATGGCAATGATCATTGGGCCTGACCGCGCCCGAGTTTTTACTAACCGTTCGCTTTGTATTTCGGTGAACTTCAGCCAGCGTCGCGGAGGCGATTGACGGAAGTCAGCCGACGACGTCGAAGATCGCCGCTGCGGAGGTGATGGCCCTGTCCGCGTTCCCCTCATCGTGCAGCAGCATGCGCACGCCGACGCGCCCGTGCCCGCCGTGCGCCGTGCCTTCCACGCGGAAGGGACCCACCTTGCCGCGGGACATGAACATGACGTGCCAGCTGATGACCTGCACCTTCCGGGTTCCGGCGACCTCGGCGGCGAGGTCGGTCGCCGCGGCTTCGAGCACGACGTGCTGGGGCCCGATGTGCAGCGCGGCGTCCGGCGACGCGAGCTCGGCGCTCAGGGCGGGCAGCACCCAATGTCCGTCGCCGCGCTTGCCGGCGCCGAAAGCCTGCCACAGCGGCGGCAGGTCGGGAGAGTCCTCGATCACCAGCTCCGTGCCCGAAACATCCATCTTGCCAAGGCCTTCCGGGGGGACACCGATCACCGCTCCCTGGCCCTCGTTGAAGGCGATCACGCGGTCGCGATTGTCGGCGTCCACGATCGTGCACCGCCCGTAGCCCATGGTCCGGCCCTGGTGCACTATGCCGGACCCGACGATCTCGATTCTGGTGACGTCGTAGCCGGGGTCGACGATCTGGACCGACGCGATGACCGGGTTGGGCACCGCGACCATGTCGGTCTGACATCCCTCCGGCGAGGAGATCGCCAGCGGCGCCACCATGAGACCGCCGGCCTCGTTGCGCATGTCGCGGCGAATGGTGACGGTGTCGTCGGTTTCGCCCTCGTTCATGGACGAGTGGTTGCGGCCGATGTAGCGGTAGCTGAGCAGACCGGTCCAGCGCCGGAACAATTCGTCGCGATAGGCGTCGGTGTCGTCGGCCAGCTCGCGGATGTCGCGCGGTTGATCGCTCACTTGTGGCCTCCCTCTGCGGTTTTGCCCCGGCGCACCTGGTTGAACGGCACACCGCGATCGGCGGCGTACTCGCGGGGGAAGTTCAACACCCGCTCGCCGATCACGTTGCGCGCCATCTCCGTCGTTCCGCCCCCGATGCTGGCGATCTGACGGCCCAGGTAACGCGTGCCGATGTCGAGCAGCCCCGCGTCGTCCTCGACCACGGCCGCCGGGCCGGCGATGGCGTGGGCGATGTCGTTCTCGACGTCGTGGGCCGCGGCCATGCCCAGCCTGATGATCGAACCCGCGGCGGGCGGCAGGGACCCGGCGACGACGGCGTGGAAGACGTGCTCGCTGAGTTGCTTCTGCACCGCCCGGTGCACCAGGGCCCGGCCGACCATCTCCCGGGCCCGTGCGCTGTCGGCCTGGTTCGTCCCTTCGACCAACGACATCAGGTCGATCGAAATGTCCTCGGCCTCAGCGATTCCGGGGCCGCTGGTGTACTCCGATCCGTCGCCCATGGTGCGCCGCTCGTGGTAGAGCTGTCGGGAGGCGACGTCCCACCCCTTGCCCGGCTCCCCGACCACGGCGTCGTCGCCCACGTCGACGTCGTCGAAGAACTCTTCGCAGAATTCGACCGAACCGTTGACCTGGCGGATGCGGTTGATCGTCACCCCGGCGTGCCGGAGCGGTACCAGGAACATCGTCAGGCCGTTGTGTTTGGGCGCCTCCCAATCGGTTCGGGCCAGGCACAGGCCATAGTCAGCGGCGAACGCCCAGGTGCTCCACGTCTTGGCGCCGTTGATGATCCAGCGTCCGCCCCGGCGGTCGGCGCGGGTGATCACACCCGCGAGGTCCGAGCCGCCGCTGGGTTCCGACAACAGCTGGACGAGCACTTCGTCGCCGCGCAGCGCCGCCCGGATGTGGGCCCGCTTCTGCTCCTCGCTGCCCATGTCGAGGATCGTCGCGCAGCAGATGGCGAAGGACGGGACGTTGAGCAACAGCGGCGTCTCATAGGCGACGGCCTCCGCGTCGAACGCCTTCTTGTACTCGTAGCCCAGCCCCAGCCCCCCGTACTCCCGCGGAAAGCAGATGCCGGCGAATCCCCCGTCGTACAACTTCCGTTGCAGTTCGCGGGCGCGCCGCCAGGACGACAGCTCGTCGCGCTCGAGGATCATCGCGTCCCCCGAGTCCAGCCTCGGCAGGTTCTCGGACAACCAGGCTCTGGCCCGGCCGCGGAACTCCCGGACCGACTCGCCACTCACCGGCGGCCCCGAATTCGCCTGCGCGTCATCGCCAATGGCCTCCTCGAGCTCGTGCTGGGCGACTGTACAGCACCGCCTGATGACTGTACAGGTCTCCCCTAGGACGCGTTCGGCTGCACCGCGGCGCGGATGAGCGCCGTCAGCGCCTTTCCTTTCGCTCAGGTGGTCAGGGGATGGTGAGCGCGATCTTGCCGACGTGCTGGCCGGCCCGCATCACCGCCAGCGCGTCTTCGAGCTTCTCCCAGTCGAAGACATGGCTGATATGCGGCTTGATGCCCGCATCCGACATGAACTCGCACAACTCCCGGTGCCCGCGCACGCTGCCCACCGTGATCCCGACGATCCGCAGATTGTTGAGCATCACTTCCGCGACCGAGACGGGCGCGGTGTCGAATCCGGTCAGCACGCCGATCACGGCGACCGTGCCACCCACCCTCGCCGAATGCACCGACTGCGCCAGGGTGGCGGGCCCGCCGAGCTCGACGATCAGGTCGGCGCCTCTCCCACCGGTCAGCCGCTTGACCTCGGTCTCCCAGCTCGGGGTAGCGCGATAGTTGACGAGATGCGTTGCGCCCAGCTCCTTTCCGACCTTCAGCTTCTCGTCGGACGACGACGTCAGAATCACGGTGGCGCCCAGCTCCTTGGCGAGCTGGACCGTGAACAGCGAGACCCCACCGGTGCCCTGGGTGACCACGACGTCGCCTTCGCCGATGTGGGCTTCTCTCAGCGCACTCCACGCCGTCACGCCCGCGCAGGGCACAGTCGCGGCTTCGAGGTCGCTGAGATGTGTGGGCGTGCGCACCAGTCCCGACGCGTCGGCGACGCGGTACTGCTGCAGCCACCCGTCCTCGGTGTCGCCGGGCAGCACCCGTTTGGACTCCGGTGTCGGCGGCCCATCGAGCCACTCGGGGTGAAACGTCCCCATCACCCGGTCCCCCACCTGCGGCCAGTCGACCCCGGGTCCGAGCGCCACCACTTCCCCGGCGCCGTCGCTCATCGGCACGCGGGGCCACGGGCCGGGGAGCAACCCCATCAGGTTGATGTTGTCGTGAAAGTTCAGGCTCGAGGCCCGCACCCTGACCAGCGCCTGCCCCGGACCGGGTTCACCGACCGGCCTGTCGACGACCTCCAAGGGCTCGCCGGGAGTGTTCATCACCATCGCTCGCTGGCGATCCGGAACGCTCATGCGAGACCCGCCTCCTCACCTACGCGCGGCTCGGCCGAGGCCCCCAATCTAGCGGCCACGCTTGCCGGCAAGTAATCTGCCGTCGACCCGCATCGCTGTGCGATTACCGCCCGATGCTATGGCGATCAAGGAATCGGCATGACCGGCACGCACCCGTTTGACCACGCGGTCCATCTCGACCTGACCGACGCCGGCGTCAGGCGCGGCAGGACCCATCCGGAGTGGGCGAACATGGTGGGCCCGTTCGGCGGCATTACCGCGGCCGCCATGGTGCGGGCCATCGAAACGCATCCCGACCGCATCGGTGAGCCGTTGGCGTTGACGGTCAACTACGCGGCACCCGTCGCCGACGGCGACTTCGACCTCGCACTGCGGGCCGTGCGCACCAACCGAACCAATCAGCACTGGAACGTCGAGCTCACTCAGGAGGGAGAAGCCAAGGCCACGGCGACGGCGGTGTTCGCGACCGCCCGCGACAGCTGGGCTGACACCCAGGCGCCGCCGCCGAGCGCGCCGCCGCCGGAATCGATCACAGCCACCGGCATGGGCCACGTCGCCGTCTGGTCGGAGCTCTACGACATGCGGTTCGTCGACGGCCCGCTCCCCGGGGCGGACGGACAGCCCAGCCCCTCGTCGACGACGACATTGTGGGTGCGCGACAAAGCGCAACGCCCCGTCGACTATCCGGCGCTGGCCGCGCTGTGTGACGTCTTCTACCCACGGGTGTTCCTGCGCCGCGGCGGTGTCCTGCCGGCCGGCACCATCTCCCTGACGACCTATTTCCTCGCCGATCAACGCCAGCTTGACGCCCTCAGCGGTGACTTCGTGTTGGCCACCGCCCACGCCAACCGCTTCTCCGGCGGCTACTTCGACCAAAGCGCCCAAGTCTGGACCCGGGACGGCGTCCTGTTGGCCACTACCCATCAGATCGTCTACTTCAAAGGTTGACGGGTTACAGTTTCGGCGTGAAGTGTCACGCTTGGCGGAAATGCTGGTCGACCGGAATCGAGCCGCAATGACGCAGACCGCCGAAGACAACGCCACCACACTGCTGGCCATCGAGGCCATCAAGCAGCTCAAGGCCCGCTACTGCCGGTACCTCGACGCCAAGGACTGGTCGGCGTGGCGGTCCCTGTTCACCGATGACTTCCTCAGCGACACGTCCGAGGCCGGCGGCAAGGTGATTGTCGGCGCCGACGATTTCGTGGCGTTCACCCGCCGGGGCATCGGGCGCCCCGCGCAGGCGACCGCCCATCAGGTGCACGCGCCCGAGATCGAGCTGACGTCGGCGACGACGGCGCGCGGCGTGTGGGCCCTGCAAGATGTGGTCCGTTTCGGCCCGGGGGTGAGCCTGGTCGGCTACGGCCACTACCACGAGACCTACCAGAACATCGCCGGCCAATGGCTTATCAAGAGCTCCAAGCTGACCCGGCTGCGGGAGGACATCGTGACCCCGGTGTTCTCGGTGTACATTTCCGACCGGATCCGGCGGGTGGCTGCCAAGCTCGCCGCCCGGATCATCGAACGGTAGGCGTCGATGACCGTTGGCACCATTCTCATCACCGGGGCGTTCGGCCAGGTCGGTAAGCGATGCACGCAGCTCCTGCTCGAGCGGGGACGAACCGTCGTGGCGATGGACCTCCGCAACGACAAAACCGTTGCGGTCCACGACGAATTGGCCGCGGCCAGGACCGCCGGTGCGCTGATACCGGCCTACGTCGACCTGTTGGACGCCGAGGCGGTGCGCGATCTGGTCGCGACCCATCGGCCCGGCGCGATCGTTCACCTCGCCGCCATCGTCTCACCGCCGTCGTATCGCAATCCCGCGCTGGCGCGCCGCGTCAACGTGGGCGGCACGGAGAATCTGCTGGCGGCGGCCGCGACGCTGCCCCGTCCCCCGCTGTTCCTGATGGCGTCCAGCGCCGCCGTGTACGGCTCGCGCAACCCCTACCGCCACCCGGAGCGGATCACCCCGGACACCCCGGTGCAGCCGATCGATCAATATGGCGAGGACAAGGTGCTGGCCGAGGCGGCGATCCGGGCGAGCGGTCTGCCGTATGCGCTGTACCGATTGGGCGGGATCATCTCGCCGGACACGCAGGCCGACATCAACGGCGACTACCTGACCCTGCTGCGCTCGATGCCGGGCGACAACCGGATGCACGCGGTGGACGCGCGTGACGTGGCGCTGGCGTTCGCCAACGGGGTCGATCGCGAAGCGACGATCGCGGGCAAGGCGCTGCTCATCGGTGGCAACGAATCGTATGTGATGCTGCAACGCGACCTCGGGGACGACCTGATGGCCGCCGCCGGCCTGGGCCGGCTGGGTCCGTCGGCGAGTCTGCCCGGCGACCCCTGCGACGACCGCGGCTGGAGCTTCACCGGCTGGTACGACACCACCGAAGCGCAGGCACTGCTCGACTTTCAAGAGCACGACTGGCACCAGACCCTGGCGTGGATCGCCGAGTCGCAGGGCCGCCAGCGCGTCGTGCTGCGGGCGCTCGGCCCGATATTGCGGCCGCTCATGCGCGCCGCTCTCGAGCTGCAGCGCCGAGCAGAGCGCCGCGGCCCCTATGCCGACCCCTGGGGGCTGATCGAGAAGAAATACGGCTCGGGGGCGCTGGCCGGGACGGACTGACCCGGCGAACCGAAGGAGACCCTGGCCTTCCGTGGCCTTCCGTGGCCTTCCGTGGCCGTTCTTTGGCGCCGATCACGGCTTCGTGCGGATGGCGACTAGCGGTCGATCCAGCCCATCTGCGCCGCGGCGTGGTGGCCGCCGACGGGCGGGGTGAGCCGGTCGAGTCGCTCCAGTTGGCCCGCGGTGAGCCGCACGGTATCGGCCGCGACGTTCTCCTCGAGCCTCGTCACCCTCTTGGTTCCCGGAATGGGCACGATGTCAGGCCCTTTCGCCAGCAGCCAGGCCAGCGCGACCTGAGCCGGCGTGACGCCCGCGTCGGCGGCGATGTCGCGCACCTCGTCGGCGCACTTGAGGTTGTGCGCGAAGTTCTCGTCGAAGAACCGGGGATTGGTCTTGCGGTAGTCGGAGTCGGGAAGTTCCGCGGTGGAGCGGATCGCGCCGGTGAGAAACCCGCGGCCCAGCGGCGAGTAGGCGACGAACCCGATCCCCAGCTCACGCAGGACCTCGAGCACCCCATCCTCGGGGTCTCGGGTCCACAGCGAGTATTCGGACTGCACGGCGGTGATGGGGTGCACCGCGTGGGCGCGCCGAATCGTGTTGACGCCGACTTCGGAAAGACCGATGTGGCGGACCTTTCCGGCGGCCACCAACTCGGTCAGCGCTCCGATCGTGTCCTCGATCGGGGTGCCGCGGTCCAGGCGGTGCTGGTAGTACAGGTCGATGTGGTCGGTCGCGAGCCTCTGCAGCGACCCGTCCACGGCGACGCGGATGTTGGCGGGGCTGCTGTCGAGGCCGTCTCGGCCGGTGTGGGAGATCAGGCCGAACTTGGTTGCCAGCACCACCTGATCACGCCGGCCCCGCAGCGCGCGGGCGACGAGTTCTTCGTTCACGTACGGGCCGTAGACCTCCGCGGTGTCGATCAGCGTGACGCCAAGGTCGATGGCGCGGTGGATGGTTCGGATCGCTTCGGCGTCGTCGCTGCCGGCACCGGCGTAGGCGACCGACATGCCCATCGCGCCCAGACCCAGGCGTCCAACTTCGAGTTCGGCGAGATGAGCCCGTTTCATGGGCCCATTGTGCGCCGAGCCACTTCGACCCACGGGACAGGTACCGTTGCGCTCGTGGCGGACACCGCGCGACCGGCCCGCAACCTGGCCGTCGACTTCTATCGCGCATCGGGCGTGGTCCTCATCGTGCTGGGGCATTGGCTGGCCGGTTCGGTGACCTATCACGACGGGTCCTTCGGCCGGGAAAACCCACTCGTCGACCTGCCGTGGACGCAATGGCTGACGTGGATATTCCAAGCGGTGCCGGTGTTTTTCCTGGCGGCCGGCTACGCGGGCGCGGTGTCCTGGACGCATCGACGCGGCGCCGAGGGTTTCTCGCGGGAGGTCTGGCTTCGGCATCGACTGGCCCGGGTCCTCGGGCCGACCGCGGTCTACATCGCGCTGGTTTCGGTGGTCGTGGTCGCTTTGGTGGCCGTCGGCGTGCCCGGCTCCGTGCTCGAATACGCGGGGTGGGCGGTGGCGATGCACCTCTGGTTTCTCGCCGTCTACCTGGTGGTGGTGTCGCTGACGCCGATTGCCATTGCGGCACAACGGCGTTGGGGTCTCCTGGTGCCGGCCGTGCTGGCGGTGGGGGTTGCGGTGCTCGACGTGGCGACCATCGCGGGCCACGTGCCGTATGTCGGCTGGCTGAATTACCTCCTGTGCTGGGGTGCGCTCTACCAGCTCGGAATCGCTTGGCACGGTGGGCTATTGACCGGGCCCAGGCCGGCGCTGCTGGCGATCGCGTCGGCGGTCGGGCTGGCCCTGTTGATCGGGGTGGCGCGGTACCCGGTCAGCATGATCGGCGTTCCCGGCCAGGCGGTGCAGAACACCACGCCGCCGACGGTGGCGATGCTGGCCTTCGCCTGCGCACAGGCCGGCTTGGTGATGACCCTGGCGCCCGCGCTCAACCGCGTCTTGCGCGGCGGCTTCGTCAGGCGGGCGCTGTCCGTGGCGAACAACAATGTGATGGCCCTGTACCTCTGGCACATGATCCCGGTCGTCATCGTCGCGCTCGTCGCGTACCCGGCCGGCCTGCTGCCGCAGCCTCAGGAGGGATCCGGGGCGTGGTGGCTCGCCCGGCTCGAATGGGTGGTGATGCTCGGCGTGGTGACGGCGTTCGAACTGCTGTTGCTGTGGTGGCAACGACGCATCTTCGCGGCCCCACTGCCCATGCTCGGCGTGCCCGTCACGGCCCGCTGGGGCGAAGTGTCCATGCTGACCGGTGCCGCACTGGCCGCCATGGGTCTGCACTTCTTCGCCTACACCGGCTTCGCGCCGAAGGGGCGTTTCCCATGGGTGACCGCGGCGGTCTTCACCGTCGGGGTGCTGCTGGTGGCTCTTCGCCCGACGAAGGTCAGCCGGCGCGCGGTCGATCCGGCACCGGCGACGGGGTGAGCTTCGGTCCGCGCCAGCCGGCCGAGCCGTCGCTCAACCGTGCTCGACGACACGGAACGACTCTGGTTGGCCGGCGACCAACGACCCCCTTCGAGGGGTCCTAATGCCCTGGTCGGACGGGGAATATCGGAGGAGACTTCCGATAGGTTCGGCGTCATTTGGCGCTGGACCGGATCGGGATAGGCCGCCAAGGGAGTACATAGATGTTAAACAGCCTTACGCTCCACAACAACGAGGTCGCCCAGCAGCGTGCGCAGGACACCGAACTCTTGAAGGAGTCGGGCGTGCACAAGCTTGTCGTCACGGATCGCGACGGCAACTGCTTGGCGTTCGTATTGGCTTGGGAAAGCTTCGAATACGACGCCGAGACCGACACCTACGTGTGCGTTGCGGACGGCGATGGCAGGGAACTCATGACCATCTATGCCGCCGGCGAAATCAAGTCCGCACCCGGCGCCAACATGTACGTCATCACCGCACCGGACGGTGCACCGGCGGCGGGGCGTCTCAGGCCCTGTTGACCTGCCGGACCACCGGGCGGCTTCGAGCCTGAGGTTTCCCGACGCCCCAGCCTTCCGGGAGCCCTCCACCCAGCGAGCGTGCTCGCGCGACCTTTCGCGATCCAGCACGGGCCCTGGCCGGCTCACCCCGACGCAGCGCTTCCCCTTGGTGCCGTCAGCCCTCGTCGAGCCGGCCGGGAATCCTTGGCGGCATGCCCTTCTCGAGGAGTTTCGACACGACGGCCGGGCCGGACAAACGGCGGACGGGTTTCGGCGGACGGCGGATTATGATAGACCGTTCGTACGGTTAGTCCATGCCGAAGGGTTCAAAATGCCCAGATCGCCTGGCAGACGCGGCGAAATTCTCGACGCGTTTGTCCGCTACGTCGCCGAACGTGGTTATGACAGAACGAATATCGGCGACATCGCCGATGAGCTCGGGATGTCCAAGGGCACGATAGTTCACCACTTCGGAACCAAAGCGCAGATGTTGCGGGAGCTCGAAGAAACCCATCTGGCCCGGCAGCTCGACGTGCTGCGGATGGTTTGGGACCGACTGGCCGCGCCACACGAACGCATCGCCGCGATCATTTACGCCTCGGCACTGCTGCAAGTGACCGAACGCGACGCGACGGTGGCGAGCCAGCGTGAGGTGGTTCAGTTGTCGGATGATCCGGCGATGCAGCAGGTCCGCAAGTTACGTCATCAATTGCAAACGCTTGCGATCGACGAGATCCGTAACGGGATAGCGATCGGAGTGTTCCGGGCGGTGGACGTCGAACTGGCGGCCCTGCAGCTGTGGGGCTCGCTCGAGTGGATGTGGGTGTGGTTCCACCCGGCTGATTCCCGGACACCCGAACAAGTCGGGGCGGCTTTCGTCGACGTGTTCCTCGGCGGGCTGCTGCTGGACCGGTTAGGGCTCAGTCGGTGGGCGAACCCCGCCACGGAGGTGGTAGCCGTGGTGCGCGAGAGTCTCGCCGCGGCAGGCCCCACGACAACTTGACCGGCCAGCGACGGAATACCCTGCAACGGAAGGTAATTGCCGTCGAACGAACGCGAGCCGGCCACGCTGAGGACGCGCAACGACCCTCGGTGGCGGCGCCGAGTTGATCAGGTGGCGTCGCAGCCGTTTCGGGGGATTTCGTTTGCGGGCAGCCGACCGCCGAGTTTATTGACTGACCGTACGGTCTAATGCCATAGTTGCCGGGTGGGGCAAGCGAGGACGTCATGCGGCATTGAGGCAGGGACGGCGGACCGGCGTCGGGCGCAAAGTGATGCGCTGCGCCAAAAACGGTTGCGCCGCAAGTGTTCTTCGCGCGCCCACGGAATGAGATGGCTTATGGCGAACCGATTTTCGCGGAAGCTGTGCGCTGCGAACGAGCCGGGAAATCGGGCTCCCGTCGATTGCCGGCGCCCATGACCGCCTCCCATGTGATCGGCAGCAGGGCGCTCGAGAAAATCCGGCCGGGCACGGAGGTGGCCGGCGGGTTCTTCCGCATGTGCGTACTGACCGCCAAAGCCCTGCGGCAGCCGTTCGAATGGCGCGAGTTCATCTGGACCGGCTGGTTCCTCATGAGGGTGTCGCTGCTGCCCACGATCGCGGTGTCCATCCCGGAAACCGTGCTGCTCATCTTCACGCTCAACCTGCTGCTGGCCGAGATCGGCGCCGCCGACGTCTCCGGTGCGGGCGCCGCGATCGGCGCGGTCACCCAGCTTGGCCCGATCGTGACGGTGCTGGTGGTCGCCGGCGCCGGGGGCACCGCGATCTGCGCCGACCTGGGCGCCCGCACCATCCGCGAAGAAATCGATGCGCTCGAGGTGCTCGGCATCGACCCGATCCACCGGCTGGTGGCGCCGCGCGTCGTGGCCTCGACACTGGTCGCGGTGCTGCTCAACGGCCTGGTGGTCGCCGTCGGCCTGGGGGGCGGCTACCTGTTCAGCGTGTACCTGCAGAACGTCTCGAGCGGCGCCTACCTCTCCACGCTGACGGCGCTCACCGGCCTGCCCGAGGTGGTGATCGCGTTCGTCAAGGCCGCGACGTTCGGGCTGATCGCGGGCCTGGTCGGGTGTTACCGCGGGCTGATCGTCCGCGGCGGGTCCAAAGGCCTGGGCACCGCCGTCAACGAGACCGTGGTGCTGTGCTTCATCGCGCTGTTCGCGGTGAACGCGGCGCTGACCACCATCGGTGTCCGGTTCGGAACGGGGCGCTGAGATGACCGCGACCACGACGGCCGCGCCGGCAGGGTTCCACTTCCCGAAGGACACCCTCATCCGGTACGCGGACGCCCCGGCGAGGGTCATGGTCGAGATCGGGCAGATGGTCTGGTTCGCCATGAGCGCCGTCGGGCAGATCCCGTTCGCGCTGCGCCGCTACCGCAGGGAGATGCTGCGGATGGTCGCCCAGATGGGGATGGGGACCGGCGCGATGGCCGTCGTCGGCGGCACCGCCGCCATCGTCGGGTTCATCACCCTGTCCGCCGGCTCTCTGGTCGCCATCCAGGGCTACGCGACGCTGGGCAACATCGGCGTCGAGGCATTCACCGGGTTCCTGGCCGCGCTGGTCAACGTGCGGTTCGTGGCGCCGGTGGCGGCCGGGCAGGCGCTGGCCGCAACGGTCGGCGCCGGAGCCACCGCCGAACTGGGCGCTATGCGCATCAGCGAGGAGATCGACGCCCTCGAGGTGATGAGCATCCGGTCGGTCGCCTACCTGGCGTCCACCCGGATCGTGGCCGGCCTCATCGTCATCATCCCGCTCTACGGGCTGGCGATCACCCTGGCCTTCGTGTCCCAGCAGGTCACCACGGTTTTCTTCTACGGACAGTCCGCCGGGACCTACAACCACTACTTCCACACCTTCCTGCGCCTCAACGACGTCGGCTGGTCGTTCGCGGAGGTGATCCTGGTCGCGGTCGTCGTCATGACCACCCACTGCTACTACGGCTACAACGCCAGCGGCGGACCTGTCGGCGTCGGTGAAGCGGTCGGCCGGTCGATGCGGCTGTCGCTGGTCACGATCGTTGTCGTGGTCGTGCTGACCGCGATGGCGGTCTACGGCAAAAGCCCGAACTTCAACCTCACCGTGTAGCCCGCCATGACAACCCCGACAGCCCCGGCCCCGCAAATCAAGGACCACCCACCACGCATCCCGCCGTACAAGACGACGGCCGCGGTGTTCTTGTTGGTCTCCGCGCTGGTGTTGGCCCTGGTGTGGCTGCAGTTTCGCGGCCGGCTCACGCCGAAGACGCCCTTGACGATGCTGGCGCCGCGGGCGGGGCTGGTGATGGACCCGGGGTCGAAGGTCACCTACAACGGCGTGGAAATCGGCCGGGTGGCCAGCATTTCGGAGGTCCAGCGCGACGGCAGTGCTGCGGCCAAATTCGTCCTGGACGTCGATCCCAAATACATCGAGCTGATTCCTGCCAACGTGGACGCCAATATCAAGGCGACCACGGTGTTCGGCAACAAGTATGTGTCGTTGACCTCGCCGAAAAACCCTACCCCGCAACGCATCACCTCGCAGCAGGTGATCGACGCGAGGTCGGTGACGACGGAGTTCAACACATTGTTCGAGACGATCACCCTGATCGCGGAAAAGGTGGACCCGGTCAAGGTGAACCTCACGCTCGCCGCGGCCGCGCAGGCCCTGACCGGGCTGGGCGACAAGTTCGGGCAGTCGATCGTCAACGCCAACGCCATCCTCGACGACATCAACCCGCAGATGCCGCAGATCCGGCATGACATCGCACAGCTGGCGGCCCTGGGCGACACCTACGCCAAGGCCGCACCGGACCTGCTGGACTCGCTGAGCAACGCGGTGATCACGGCGCGCACGCTGCACCGGCAGGAAGCCGAACTGGACGCCGCTCTGCTGGCCTCGACCGGGTTGGGCAACACCGGGGAAGACATCTTCCGGCGCGGCGGCCCCTACCTGCAAAGGGGGGCCGCCGACCTGGTGCCCACCGCCCAGCTGCTGGACACCTACAGCCCGGAGTTCTTCTGCACGATCCGCAACTACTACGACGAAGAACCCGCGGCCTACGCGACGACGGGCGGCGGTAACGGCTACGCGCTGCGAACCATGACCGAGCTGACGTCGGGGCTGGGCGGCATCCTGACCCTCCCGGGTTTGACCGCGACGGTGCTCACGCAGGGACTCCTGGGGCTGGCCGGACTGGTGGGCGGCGCGCCGAATCCCTATGTGTACCCGGACAATCTGCCGCGGGTGAACGCGCGCGGCGGGCCGGGCGGCGCACCGGGTTGCTGGCAGGCCGTCACCCATGACCTGTGGCCGGCGCCCGAGTTGGTGCTCGACACCGGCGCCAGCCTCGCGCCGTACAACCACCTGGATACCGGCTCCCCGTACGCGATCGAGTACGTGTGGGGTCGCCAAGTCGGGGACAACACGATCAACCCATGAAGATCACCGGCTCCGCCATCAAGCTCGGCATCGTCTCGCTGGTGCTGCTGCTGATCACCGTGTCGATCGTCGTGGTGTTCGCCCAGATGCGCTTCAACCGCACCGACACCTACACCGCGGAGTTCAGCAACGCGAGCGGGCTGAAAGACGGCCAGTTCGTCCGCGCCTCGGGGGTGGAGGTCGGCAAGGTCAAAAAGGTGCGGCTGGTCGACGGCGGCAGGCGGGCGCAGGCGGACTTCGCCGTCGACCGCTCGATCACGCTCTACCAGTCGACGACGGCCCAGATTCGCTACCTCAACCTGTTCGCCGACCGCTACCTGGAACTCACGCGAGGCGAAGGTGAGGGCGCCGACCGCGTGCTGCCGCCCGGTGGATTCATCCCGCTGTCCCGAACTTCGCCCGCGCTGGATCTCGACGCCCTGATCGGTGGTTTCAAGCCCCTGTTCCGTGCGCTCGATCCCGAAAAGGTCAACACCATCGCCTCGGCCATCATCACCGTGTTTCAGGGTCAGGGCGGCACGATCAACGACATCCTCGACCAGACCGCGCGGCTGACCGCGCACATCGCCGAACGCGACCAGGCGATCGGCGAGGTGGTCAAGAACCTGAACGTCGTGCTGGACACCACGGTTCGGCACCGCAGGGAATTCGACCAAACCATCGACAACTTCGAGAAACTGATCACCGGCCTGGCCAACCACGCCGATCCGCTGGCCGCCGGCACCGCGAACATCAGCAACGCCGCCGGAACGGTGGCCGACCTGCTGGCGGAGAACCGCGCCCTGTTGCACAAGGAGCTCAACTACCTGCAGGCGCTTCAGCAGCCGCTCGTCGACCAACGCGACCAGCTCGGTGACCTGATCCACAAGACACCGACCGCGCTCAACCTGATCGGACGCAGCATCGGCCTCTACGGAGACTGGGTCAACTTCTACCTCTGCGACCTCTCCATCAGGTGGAACGGGCTGCAGCCCGGCGGCCCGGTCCGGACGGTCAGGATCTGGCAGCAGCCGACGGGCAGGTGCACGCCGCAATGAGGACACTCACCGAATTCAACCGCGGCCGGGTCGGTCTCATGGGCATCACGGTGCTGATACTCGCCGTCGCTGTCGGCCAAAGCTTCACCAGCGTCCCGATGATGTTCGCCAGCCCAAGCTATTACGGGCAGTTCACCGACACCGGCCAACTGAACAAGGGCGACAAGGTGCGCATCACCGGCGTGAACGTCGGCAAGGTAGAGGGCTTCGACATCGACGGCGACCACGTCCGGATCAAGTTCACCATCGGCGGCAACACCATCGGCACCGAGAGCCGGCTCGCGATCAAGACCGACACCATCCTGGGTAAGAAAGTCCTCGAGATCGAACCGCGGGGCACCCAGACGTTGCGGCCGGGGGGCGTCCTGCCGCTGAGCCAAAGCACCACCCCCTATCAGCTCTACGACGCGAATTTCGACATCACCAGGGCCGCCGCGGGCTGGGACATCGACACCGTCAAGCGGTCGCTGAACGTCCTGACGCAGACGATCGACCAGACCTACCCGCACCTGAGTGCCACGCTCGACGGTTTGAGCAAATTCTCCGACAGCATCGGCAAGCGCGACGAACAGATCAAACACCTGCTCGCCCAGGCCCACCAGGTGGCCGGCGTGCTCGGTGACCGCAGCGAACAGATCAACCGGTTGCTGGTCAACGCCAAGACGCTGCTGGCCGCGTTCAACGAACGTGGGCGGGCCATCGACGCGCTGCTGCGAAACGTTTCCGCCTTCTCCGCGGAGGTGCAGGGATTCATCAACGACAACCCGAACCTCAATCCCGTGCTGGAGCAGTTGCGTGCCATCAGCGATGTGCTGGTGGCCCGCAAGGAGGACCTGGCCCAAACCCTGACGTACGTCAGCAAATTCGCCGCATCGCTGGGGGAATCCGTCGCATCGGGACCGTATTTCAAGATCGTCCTGTCCAACCTGCTGCCGTACTGGATCCTGCAGCCGTTCGTCGACGCCGCGTTCAAGAAGCGTGGCATCGACCCGGAGGATTTCTGGCGCAGCGCCGGGCTACCCGAGTTCCGCTGGCCCGACCCCAACGGCACCCGGTTCCCCAACGGGGCGCCGCCCCCCGCTCCCCCGGTGCTGGAGGGCACACCGGATCACCCGGGACCGGCCGTCCCGCCGGGAACGGCGTGTTCCTACACCCCACCGGCCGACGCGCTGCCGCGGCCGTGGAATCCGTTGCCGTGCGCGGGCGTCAACGTCGGCCCGTTCGGCGGCAGCTTCCCGGCGCCGGTGGACGTGCAGGCGTCGCCGCCGAACCCGAACGGCCTGCCACCGACACCGGGGATCGCGATTGCCGGGCGTCCGGGCGACGCGCCGCCGGACGTCGTGGGCACGCCCGTGCCGCTGCCCACCCAGGCGCCGCCGGGGGCGCGCACCGAGAACCTCCAACCCGCCGGGCCGGTCCCGCCGCCGTCGACCTTTGCTCCGGGCCTGCCGCCGGGGCCACCCGCGCCGCCCGGACCCGGCCAGCAGCTGCCGGCGCCGTTCATCAACCCGGGCGGCACGGGAGGCAGCGGCATCACGGGAGGTAATCAGAATTGAGCGGCCTCTTCCACACCCGTAACCCGCGGCGCCGCAGGGTCATCGGAACGCTGGTGGTGGCGCTGGCCGTGCTGGCCGGATTCGTCGGACTGCGCCTGTACAACAAGCTGACCACCAACACCGTGGTCGCGTACTTCCCAACGGCGAACGCGCTCTATGCCGGGGACAAGGTCCAGATCATGGGCGTTCGCGTGGGTGCGGTCGACAAGATCGAGCCGGCCGGCGACAAGATGAAGGTCACGTTTCACTACAAGAACAAATACAAGGTGCCGGCCAACGCGTCCGCGGTGATCGTGAACCCAACCCTGGTGGCATCCAGGAACATTCAGCTGGAGCCGCCCTACAAAGGGGGTCCGGTGCTGGCCGACAACGCGGTGATCCCCATCGAGCGCACTCAGGTCCCGACGGAATGGGACCAACTGCGCGAGAGCGTCGCCAATGTCATCAACAAATTGGGCCCGACGCCCGAGCAGCCCAAGGGTCCGTTCGGTGATGCCATCGAGTCGTTCGCGGACGGGCTGGCCGGCAAGGGCAAGCAGATCAACACCACGCTGAGCAGCCTGTCGCGGGCCTTGACCGCGCTGAACGAAGGCCGCGGCGACTTCTTTGCGGTGGTGCACAGCCTCGCGCAGTTCGTCAACGCCCTGCACAAAGACGACCAGCAATTCGTCGCGCTGAACCAGAACCTGGCCCAGTTCACCGACAAGTTGACCGGGTCCGACCACGAGCTGGCCACGGCGATACAGCAATTCGACAGCCTGCTGTCCACGCTGCGCCCGTTCCTGGACAAGAACCGCGACGTGCTCGCGCACGATATCGGCAACCTCGCCGACGTGACGAACGCGCTGGTCCAGCCCGATCCGCTCAACGGGCTGGAGACCGCCCTGCACGTCCTGCCGACGCTGGAGACCAACCTCAGCCAGATCTACCACCCGGCGCACGGCGCGGTCATGTCCATCCCGGCGATCCCGAACTTCGCGAACCCGATGCAGTTCATGTGCAGCATGATTCAGGCCGGCAGCCGGCTGGGCTATCAGGACTCCGCCGAACTGTGTGCGCAATACCTCGCCCCCATCCTCGACGCGATCAAGTTCAACTACCTGCCGTTCGGGTTGAACCTGTTTTCCACCGCCGAGACGCTGCCCAAGGAAGTCGCCTACTCCGAGCCGCGGCTGCAGCCGCCGAACGGGTACAAGGACACCACGGTGCCCGGGATCTGGGTGCCCGATACCCCGTTGTCGCACCGCAACACCCAGCCCGGCTGGGTTGTCGCGCCGGGCATGCAGGGGCAGCAGGTGGGGCCGATCACCGGGAGTCTGTTGACGCCCGATTCGCTGGCCGAACTGATGGGCGGCCCGGACGCCGCGCCGCCGCCGCCGGGGCTGCAGACGCCACCGGGACCCCCGAATGCGTACGACGAGTACCCGGTGGTGCCGCCCATCGGCGTGCGGGCCCCGCAGGTCCCGATCCCGCCGCCGGCACCCGGGCCGGGCGTGGTGCCCGGACCGGTCGCGCCTACGCCCGCGCAGGCGGCGGCCTCGACGGGAGCCGGATCATGATGCGCGCGTTGGCTATTCGGACGCGGCAGGGACTGGCGATGCTGGTGGCCGCCGTAGCGCTGACGTCATGCGCAAAATGGCACGGAATCGCGAATGTGCCGATGCCCGGCGGCCCGGGCAGCGGGCCCGGCAACTACACGATCTACGTGCAGATGCCCGACACCTTGGCCCTCAACGACAACAGCAGGGTGCGGGTGGCCGACGTCTTCGTCGGCACCGTGCGCGCGATCAGCCTGAAGAACTGGGTGGCGACGCTGACACTGCGTCTGGACAAGAGCGTCAAGCTGCCCAGGAACGCGACCGCCAAGATCGGCCAGACGAGCCTGCTGGGTTCCCAGCACATCGAGCTGGCCGCGCCGCCCAACCCGTCCCCGGAGCTGCTCCAGCCGGGCGACACCATCCCGCTGAAAAACGCGTCCGCTTATCCCACGACCGAGCAGACGCTGGCCAGCCTCGCCATGATCTTGCGCGGGGGCGGGATCCCGAACCTCGAAGTGCTGCAGAACGAGGTCTACAACATCGTCAACGGGCGGGCCGACCAGATCCGTGCCTTCCTCGGCAAGCTGGACACCTTCACCGCCCGGCTCGACGAGCAACGCGAGGACATCACCCGGGCCATCGATTCCACCAACCGGCTGCTGGCCTACGTCGGACCCCGCTCCGACGTCATCGACCGGGTACTCACCGAATTCCCGCCACTGCTCAAGCATTTCGCCGATAAACAGAACCTGTTGATCGACGCGGTCGACGCGACGGGACGGCTCAGCGGCGTTGCGGACCAATACCTGTCCGCCTCGCGGAGCGATCTCCATCAGGACCTGGTGTCGCTGCAATGCCCGCTGCGCGAACTGGGCCGCGCCGCGCCGTATCTCATCCGCGCGCTCAAGCTGATCCTCGTCCGGCCGTTCGACATCGACGCCGTGCCGAAGGCGTTCCGCGGCGACTACTTCAACCTGTCGCTGACGCTCGACCTGACCCTCAGCTCCGTCGACAACGCGGTCCTCACCGGGACGGGATTCTCCGGGGCGCTGCGCGCGCTCGAGCAATCCTGGGGCCGCGACCCCGAGACGATGATCCCCGATGTCCGCTACACGCCGAACCCGAACGACGCCCCCGGCGGCCCGCTGGTGGAGAGGGCGGACAGGCAATGCTGACCCCCTTCATCAAGCGCCAGCTGATCCTGTTCGCCATCCTGAGCGTGATCACCGCGGTTGCCCTGGGCGGGTACTACCTGCAGATTCCCACCGCGGCGGGTATCGGCCAGTACACGCTGAACGCGGACCTGCCCGCGGCCGGCGGTCTGTACGAGACGGCCAACGTGGCTTATCGCGGCGAGACCATCGGCACGGTCACCGCCGTCGAGCCGACCAAGACGGGCGCGCGGGTGACCATGCGCATCGCCGACCGCTTCAAGATCCCGATCGACGCGACGGCGAACGTGCACTCCGTGTCGGCGGTCGGCGAGCAGTATCTGGACCTGGTGTCGCCCGGCAACCCGGGCAAGTACTTCCTGCCCGGACAGACCATCACCAAGGGCACCGTGCCCACCGACATCGGGCCGGCGCTCGATGCGGCCAACCGCGGGCTGGCCGCGCTGCCCAAGGACAAGATCGCCTCGCTGCTCGACGAAACAGCCCAGGCCGTAGGCGGATTGGGGCCCGCGCTGCAACGACTGGTCGACGCCACGCAGGCGATCGCCGGCGATTTCAAGACCAACATCCAAGACGTCAACGACATCATCCAAAACTCCGGCCCGATCATCGACAGCCAGGTCGACTCGAGTGACTCGATCGAGCGCTGGTCACACAACCTGGACATCCTGGCCGCGCAGACCGCGGGAAACGACCAGCACGTGCGCAGCATCCTGACGCAGGGGGCGCCGACCGCCGATCAGGTCAACGCGGTGTTCGGCGACGTCCGCGACTCGCTGCCGCAGACACTGGCGAATCTCGAGATCGTGCTGGACCTGCTCAAGCGCTACCACAAGGGCGTCGAGCAATTGCTGGTCGCCTACCCGCAGGGCGCCGCGGAAGGCCAGACCGTGACGACGCCCTTCCCGGGCTACGCCTCCCTCGGCACGTCGCTGACCATCAACCAGCCCCCGCCGTGTCTGACCGGGTTCCTCCCCGCGCCCGAGTGGCGGTCCCCGGCCGATACCAGCCTGGCGCCCATGCCGTCCGGAACCTATTGCAGGATCCCGCAGGACACCCCAGCCAACGCGGTGCGCGGGGCGCGCAACCTGCCCTGCGTCGATGTACCCGGAAAGCGCGCCGCGACGCCGCGCGAGTGCCGCGACCCCAACCCGTACGTTCCCTCGGGCACCAACCCGTGGTACGGCGACCCCAACCAGCTCCTCACCTGCCCGGCGCCCGCCGCGCGCTGTGACCAGCCCGTGAAACCCGGCCTGGTCATGCCGGCCCCGTCGGTCAACAACGGGCTCAACCCGGCGCCCTCCGACCGGGTCGCGGGCACGCCGCCCCCCGTCAGCGATGTGCTGCAGCGGCCGGGATCCGGCACGGTCCAGTGCAACGGGCAGCAGCCCAACCCCTGCGTCTACACCCCGAACGGGCCTCCCGCAGCCGTTTACAGCCCGCAGAGCGGCGAACTCGTCGGCCCCGACGGCATCAAGTACGCGGTCGACAATTCCACCAAAACGGGCGACGACGGCTGGAAGGACATGCTCGCACCGCCCCGCTGACCGCTCTCGCTCTGCACGTATCCCTCTCGGCGACAACGCTTTTCGCGTCGTCGTGCGGCGGCTCGCCGACCGGACCGGACGCGCCGTTGACACTGACCGCACGTACAGTCATATACTGGGCGCGAGCGAAACGGGCGCCGCCCCTCGAGCGCCTCGAATCGGAGCGAAATGCGCGAAGTGATCGGCCTGGGCCAACTCCGGAGTGACGCGTGTGCGTATCTCGAGCGGGTTGCCGCCGGCGAGACGATCGACGTCGTCCGCCGCGGCAAGCTGGTGGCACGAATCGTGTCCGTAGGCGACTGGCGCGTGGCCCCCATCCCGGCGCGGTCGGTCAACGACGCGGCTCCGGTCCCCGGTGCGTGGGTGGGACTTGACGAACTGCGAACGCGCGCCGGGCGGTGCTTCGACCGGGTCGCGGCCGGGGAGACGATCGATGTGGTCCGAGGGGGCAGGCTACTGGCACGGATCGTCTCCGCCGGCGACCCCAAGCCGAACCGCGCCGGGGCTGAGGGCGGTCGGCGAATCGAGCTCGACGAGCTGCGCAAGCGCGCGGGGCGCTACTTCGACCGGGTCGCGGCGGGTCAGACGATCGAGGTCAGCCGCGGCGGCGAGCTCGTCGCCCGCATCATCTCAGCGGTTGCGCCCGCGCCATCGCACTGAGCTGTCGTCCGGCCCGGAGTATTCCGCGGTCTCCGCATGCGCGATTGGCACGCAATATTATGGGTAGGCTAGCCTAACTAAAATCGACAGAGAGGCTAGTTCGTGGCCGCCGCTTTTCCCATTCATCCAGAGGCCGATCCGTCCCGCCGCGCCTGGCTGCCGTGCCCGAATTGCAGCTGGGGCCGCAACCGGTGCGCGGAGTGCCGAAGCCGGCGCAACTGCGGCGCGCACTGGCAGTACTTGCTGAGCAATCAGGCGACGCGAGTCAACCTGCAATGCCCTGGCTGCGCCACCCTGTGGTCCACGGACACCCGGCATCGCTAGGACTGGGCGAACGCGTCGTCGGGCAGCGGCCGTTGGCAAATGGCGTGTGCCTCGTCGGCGCTGAGCCCGAACAGGCGCAGCACGCTTTCGGTGACGCCGTCGGCGGCCCGGGCGTCGTCGCGATCCGGATGGTCCCGCAACAGCTTTCCGAGGCCCAACAGCGCGCCACCCGCCACGGCGAGGGCAAGTTCGGGGTCGTCGACGGTGAACCTCCCGGCATCGGCGCCGGCCTTGATGTCGCGCAGTGCCCGCGGAGCCAGGCCGTGATCCGACGACAGCAGCGCGGGCCCGTTGGCCAGCAGGATGTCGCTTTCCTGCGGGCGGCTGCGAAACAGGCGACCCGTCATCCGGAAACTGGTGGCGAACGTTTCCGCCGGGTCGTCGATCGACTCGGTGAGCCGGTCCAGCATCGCCCCGTACGCGTCGAGCCGGGCGGCGACCGCCGCCTCGAACAACTGCTCCTTGCTGTCGAAGTGGTTGTAGAACGAGCCCATCCCGACGTCGGCCAGGCGGGTGATCTCCAGGACCGGCACGTTGACCTTCCCCTCGGCGATCAGCCGCTGCGCGGCCCCGATCAGCGCCGCTCGGGTGCGCTGTTTCCGCCGTTCCAGACGGCTGGGCGGCTCCGCGCCCTCAGGCATCGCGCTCATGTTTAGCAGTATGCCTCACTTCTGATGATTTCGTCAGTACCTCTTGACCAAGTGTCATCTCGTATGTGACGATTTCGTCAGTTAGTTTGGAGATGGCGATGAACCTGACGAAAAACGCCCACCGAGATCTGCACAGCGAAAAGGGCGCGCTGCGGGGCGAACACCCCGGCCGGTCCCGCAATCCGGTCATCAAAGTGGCCGACCTCGCGTGGCTGGAGTTCGAGAAACCCGACCTCACGCGCGCCGAGGCGTTCGCCCAGGCGTTCGGGTTCCACACGGCGCGGCACCTCCCCGACGAACTGCATCTTCGCGGCACCCGCGCCGGCGGTCCGTGCGTGATCCTGCGCCGTGGGCCACGCACGCGATTCGCCGGCGTGGCGTTCCGGGCGGCCGACGAGGCCGATGTGCTGCGACTGGCCGACAAGTCGGGCGCCCCGGTCCGGCCGCTGCCCGAGAGCATCGGCGGCCTGGCGGTCGAGCTGACCGACCCGAGCGGCACACCGGTCCGCGTCGTCGCCGGCATGCACGACCTGCCCGAGCTGCCGGGCCAGCGACCCCATGCCTTCAATTTCGGCGACGACGTGCGGCGCACCAACGTCGGTCAGCGGCCCCCGCGGGTGCCGGCGCGGGTCGAGCGGCTGGGACACCTGGTGCTGCAGTCGACCAAGTACCTCGAGGCACTCGACTGGTATCTGGACAACCTCGGGATGATCGTCAGCGACTTCCTGTTCTTCCCCGGTCAGCGCCAGCGCGGGCCGACCATGAGCTTCATCCGCTGCGATCGCGGTTCCACCCCGGCCGACCACCACACGCTGGCCATGGCGCTCGGTCCGGCCAACCGTTACGTGCACTCCGCATTCCAGGTCAGCGACCTCGACGCCCTGGCCGCCGGCGGCGAATACCTCCGGGAGCGGGGATACCGCCGGTCGTGGGGCATCGGCAGGCACATCCAGGGCAGCCAGATCTTCGACTACTGGCGCGATCCCGATGGTTTCCTCGTCGAGCACTTTGCCGACGGCGACCTGTTCGACAACACCGTCGAGCCCGGCTGGGCGCCGTTCACCGCGTCCGGTCTGGCCCAGTGGGGGCCGCCCGCCACGAAGGACTTCCTCGGCCTGGACGCGAAATCGGCTCGACACGAGTTGGTTTCGATGGTAAGCGCGCTGCGCGCAAGTAATGAATTCGATGTCAACCGCCTCATCGGCCTACTGAAAGTGCCTACCTCATGACCGTTTCCGTGCTGCACACCGCCGACTCCTGGTGGCTCAAGACCGCCAACGGCGCCGCAAAGATCGACACCACCGCCACCACCACCGCCGGGCTGCTGAGCGACCGGACGGCATTGGACGCCGCGATCCGGGCCGCCGCGGCCAGCGCCGACACCGTCGCCGTAGACAGCCTCGAGCTGGTCTCACCGGTGACGAGGCCGTGCCGGGTGGTGGCGCAGATGACCAACTTCACGTCGCACGTCAGGGACGCGGGCATGGACCCGGCGACGGTTCCGCTCACCTTCTTTCGTAAGGCGTCGGCGTCGATCAACGGCCCGTTCGACGACATCGTCAAGCCCGCACACGTCAAGCTCCTCGACTACGAGGTGGAGATCGGGTTGGTCATCGGCCGGCAAATCCCCATCGGCACAACGATTTCCGACGCCAATCTCGCCGACTACATCGCCGGTCTCGTCGTCACCAACGACGTCTCGGCGCGCGACATCCAGCTTCCGCAGACCCAGTTCTACGAGGCCAAGTCCTACCCGACGTTCACGCCGGTCGGACCCGAGCTGGTGCTGCTGACGGCCGACGAACTCAAGCGCTTCGGCGATCTGCGGCTGCGCCTGAGCGTGAACGGCCGCGAGCGGCAAAACGCGCTCGTCGAGGGCGACATGCTGTACCCGCCGTTGGAGGCGCTGCAGTCGCTGACCCAGTTCCAGGAGCTCGCACCGGGCGATCTGATCCTCACGGGCACCCCGGTCGGCACCGCGCTGAGCGCCCCGCCCAAGCCGATGCAGATCGTCGCAAACCTCTTGCCTCCGGCGGTGAAGTGGAAGATGTTCTTCTCCCGCCAGGCCGGCAACCGGGACTACCTGCAGGACGGCGACATCGTGGAGGCCTCGGTGGCGACCGACGACGGCGCGATCGATCTGGGGACCCAGCGCGCCAAGGTCCGATTCACATGAACGACAACGCAATTCAGCACTTCCCGGTCGTCATTGTCGGCGCCGGGCCGACCGGCATCACCGCCGCCACGCTGCTGGCCCAGCGCGGGGTGGAGTGCCTCGTCCTCGACCGCTGGCCCGGCGTCTACCCGCAGCCACGGGCCGTGCACCTGGACGACGAAATCTTCCGGATCGTCGCCCGGCTCGGCTTCGCCGACGAGTTCGCCGCGACCTCGTGGCCCACGCTGGGTTTGCGGCTGGTCGACAACCGGTCCGGGCAGTCCCGCGTGCTTGCCGAGTTTCACCGCGACCCCGCCCGCAGCCCGAACGGTTTCCCGCAGGCCAACATGTTCGACCAACCGGAATTCGAGGCGCTGCTGCGCGCGAACCTCAAGCGGTACCCGAACGCCCGGTTACGCGGCGACGCCGAGGTGACCTGGCTGGCCGAGACCGAACACGGCGTGCGCGTCACCTTCACCGACCGCTCCGACGGCTGCGTGCGTCAGGTCGACGCCGACTACCTGCTGGGCTGTGACGGCGCGAACAGCCTGGTGCGCGCGCAGATCGGTTCGGCCATGGGCGATTTGAAATTCGAGCAGCGCTGGCTGGTCGCCGACGTCGCCTGCGACGCCGATCTGCGGCAATGGGAGGGCGTGCACCAGGTGTGTGACCCGGTTCGGGCGGGGACCTACATGCGCATCGGACCGGGCCGCTACCGGTGGGAGTTCCGGCTGCTGGACGGCGAAAGCGCCGACGACTTCGGCACGCTGGACGAGTTGCGGCCACTGATCGCCCCGTGGACCGCCGGCGTCGCCGATACCGAACTGCGACTGCTGCGCGTCGCCGAGTACACGTTCCGTGCACAGATCGCCGACCACTGGCGCCGCGGGAACATCTTCATCCTCGGCGACGCCGCACACCTCACTCCCCCTTTCATCGGCCAGGGCATGGGCGCGGGAATGCGGGATGCGGCCAACCTGGCCTGGAAGATCGCCGGCGTCCACGACGGCACGCTGCATCCGGACGTCCTCGACACCTATGAGCGGGAGCGCAAGCCGCACACCCGGCACATGATTCGGCTGGCGCTGGGCGTCGGCTGGGCGATGACCGGGGGTGGTCGCGTCGGCGACGCGGCGCGCCGCGTGGTGCTCCCCCGGCTGCGATTGATCCCCGGCCTGCGCGACAAGGTGGTCGACTCGACCACCCCGCCGCTACACGCTTCCGCGCTGGTGCGCAAGTCACCGCGCCTGCGCCAGCTTGCCGGCACACTGTGCCCAAACCCGTTGCTGCCCAACGGTCAACGGCTCGACGACCTGATCGGCACCGGTTTCGCGCTGATCAGCCTTGGTGTCCCCGGCGCCGCCGATGAAGAACTGCTCCGTCGGCGCGGCGTTGTCATCGTGACCGCCGAACCGGGCGGCGCGCTCGACGCGTGGCTGCGCCGGGGCCGCGCCACCGCGGCGGTGGTGCGCCCGGACCGCACGGTCATGCGCGCCGGGCGCGACCTTGCGGCCTTGTGCGCCTGGACGGCCACCGTCCTGCACGGCGGCTAAATCGGCGAGCAGACGCAAAAGCCCCCATTTCGGCCCGAAATTGGGGGCTTTTGCGTCTGCTCGCGGTGGGAAGGTGACCGGCTAAGACTCCGAAGTGGGCCTGGCGACGATCACCGGTATCTGGACGGAGTGCAGGACGCTGTTGCTCACCGAGCCCAAGAGCATGCCGGTCAAACCTCCCCTGCCATGGCTGCCCACGACGACGAGCTGGGCGGACCCGGCCTCGTCGATGAGGTGGCGGGCCGGCCGGTCGCGTACGACCCGTCGATGCACCGTCACGTCCGGGTAGCGTTCGCCCCACCCCGCCAGGGCCTCGGCGAGGCTGCGCTGCGCCTCCTCCTCCACGGTCGCCCAATCCAGGTAGGGAACCTCGGTCGTGACGTCGCTCCATGCGTGTAGGGCAACGAGGTCGACGCCCCTGCGAGAGGCTTCGTCGAACGCGAGCTCCGTCGCCCGTTCGGAGATCGGCGAGCCGTCGACTCCGACGAGCACGGGTGCGTCCGGCCGTTCAGGTTGATCGACGTCGTGGACGACGGCGACGGGGCAATTCGCGTGCCGCACCACGGTCGAGCTGACCGAACCGAGCACGCCGCGGGCCAGCAATCCCCGCCCGGAGGTGCCCACGACGATCATCTCGGCGTCGTCGGACATTTTGATCAGCGCCGGCGCGGCCGCGGAATACACCAGCTCCCGCCCGATGCTGACCTTCGCGTCCGCCGGCATCGCGTCCTCGGCGATTTTCATCGCGTGCATGATGGCTTTCTTGCCCTCGTCCTCGAGCCGCACCACCAGCGACTCGGGGTACGGGACCGGAGGATAGGTGGCGGTGGGGGTCGCCACCGCGTGGACGACAGTCAATGGAACGTTTCTCATCGCCGCCTCGCGGGCCGCCCAGCACGCGGCGGCATTGGCTGCCTGCGAGCCGTCGACCGCGACGACGATGCCCAGACCCTGCTCAGGTGTCGACATTTGGTTTCTCCCTTCGTCACCAGCGACGCTATCGGGCGCCGGGACCGTCGGTCGTGAGGCTTTAGTCCTCAACCCGCCGGGACATATGGCTGTATGGAACCCGTTGGGGCCGTTAAGTTCCGCGAGACGTAACCGGTGCGTCACCCGCTGGTCGCGGGAAAGTGCGTCAAACCCGCTCGATTCAGGGGCCGGGCGGTTGCGTCACGAAGTCGATGAGTTCCTCGACCCGGCCGATCAGCGCCGGTTCCAGATCGTTCCAGTCACGCACTTTCGAGCGAATTCTCCGCCAGGCCCGGGCGATGTCGGCCTGGTCGGCGTGTGGGAGGCCCAGCGCCGCGCAGGCGCCGTGCTTCCACTCCAGTTGCCGCGGGACGGTCGGCCAGGCCGCCAGGCCAAGCCGCTGCGGCTTGACCGCCTCCCAGATGTCGACATAAGGGTGACCGACGACGAGGGTGTCGGGGCCGCCCGGTCCCCGTCGTACCGCCTCGGCGATGCGCGCCTCCTTCGAACCCGCGACGAGGTGGTCGACCAGCACCCCGAGCCGGCGGCCGGGACCGGGTCGAAACTCGGCCACGACGCCCACCAGATCGTCTATGCCACCGAGGTGCTCGACGACCACGCCCTCGATGCGCAGGTCCGCTCCCCACACTTGTGCGATCAGTTCGGCGTCGTGACGACCCTCGACATAGATCCGGCTGGCCCGCGCGACGCGGGCACGCGCCCCCGGTACCGCGACCGAGCCGGACGCCGTCCTGCCGGTGGCCGCGGGCGCCGGACGGCGCGGCGCCGTGAGGATCACGGGGCGTCCCTCGAGCAAATACCCTGGGCCGAGCGGAAAGCCGCGCGCGTGACCGTGCCGGTCCTCTAAGTCGACGCGCCCGTACTCGACCCGCACCACGGCCCCGACGTAGCCGGTCGCCACGTCCTCGACCACCAGGCCGGGCTCGGCCGGGTGCTCGGTCGAACGAGGCTTGCGCCGCCCGGCGGCGAGGACATCAGTTCCATAGCGATCGACCACCCGGCAATACTAGGAAGCCTTGCCGCCAAAGGCGGTTGCGGCGCGCCCGATGCGGCGAGAACGCTTGGGCATCACCTGGCTAACGACCGGATCGCAGGACCACCGCGGACCGCGGTGCGACCTCCACCTGCGTTCCGGCCGTTCCGGTTCGCGTGGGGTCGAACGAGTCGCACACGATCTCCCATGGTCGCGGCGCCAGAGCTGCCGGGGTGGCGAAGGTCAGGGACTCCCACCAGGCGTTGACGAATATGAGAAAGTCGTCGTCGACCAGCGGGGTGCCGTCCGGTGCGACGTCGGGATCCGTTGTCCCGTCGATGAACAACGCGATGCTGCGCGCATTGGGGTCCGTCCACTCCTGCGGCGTCATCTCGGCGCCCGAGGGCGTGAACCAGCCCAGGTCGGCGGCGGCGGTGCCGGTGAGGAAGCGACGCCTGCGGAACACCGGGTGGCGGCGGCGCAGCGCGATGAGGTCGGTGGTGAACCCGGTGAGCTCGGCGTCGGCGGCAGGCCAGTCAAACCACGTGATCTCGTTGTCCTGGCAGTAGGCGTTGTTGTTTCCCCGCTGGGTGCGGCCCAACTCGTCGCCCCCCAGCAGCATCGGGACACCGCCGGACAGCAGGAGGGTGACCAGGAACGCGCGTTTCTGTCGCGCCCGAAGCGCCAGCACGCCGGGATCGTCGGTCGCCCCCTCCGCGCCGCAGTTCCACGACCGGTTGTCGTCGGTGCCGTCGCGGTTGTCTTCGCCGTTGGCCTCGTTGTGTTTTTGGTCGTAGGACACGAGGTCGTTCAGCGTGAACCCGTCGTGCACGGTGACGAAGTTGATCGATGCGCTCGGACGGCGACCCTCCGCGCGATCGCCGTAGATGTCCGCCGATCCACACAGCCGCGACGCGAGCTCCGCGAGGCGTCCGTCCTGGCTGCGCCAGAAGTCGCGCACGGTGTCGCGGAAGCGCCCGTTCCATTCGCTCCAAAGCGCGGGAAACCGGCCGACCTCGTAGCTGTCCATCTGGCCGACGTCCCACGGTTCGGCGATCAGCTTTGCCTGCGAGACGACCGGGTCCTGACTGACGAGGTCGAAGAAGGCGGACACCGCGTCGAAGGACCCGTGCTCGCGGCCGAGCGTGGCCGCGAGGTCGAAACGAAAACCGTCGACGCCCAGTTGCGATGACCAGTAGCGGAGGGAATCCATGATCAGCCGGAGTGTCGTGGGATCGTCGGTGTTCAACGAATTGCCGGTCCCGGTGGTGTCGTAGTAGCTGGCGGGGTCGCCCGCGACGAGCCGGTAGTAGGCGGGGTTGTAGAGCCCCCGGAAGGCCAGGGTGGGCCCGCCGGCTCCGCCCTCGGCCGTGTGGTTGAACACCACGTCGAGGATCACCTCCAAACCGGCGGCGTGCAGGGCGTCGACCATCGCGCGAAATTCCGCGACCTCCGCGCCCGATTGGCCGGCACGCGCCGCGGCGGAGTAATTCGCCTGCGGCGCAAAGAATCCGATCGTGTTGTATCCCCAGTAGTTGGTCAGGCCCCGGTCGACGAGGAACTGTTCGGACAGGCTGCGGTGGACCGGCAGCAATTCCACCGCGGTCACACCGAGATCGGTGAGGTGTTGCAGTGCCGCGTCGTGGGCGAGGCCCGCGTAGGTGCCCCGGAGTTCGTCGGGGACGCCGGGATGGGTCGCGGTGAATCCCCGAACGTGAACCTCGTAGAGGATGCTGTCGGCAAGCGGGTGTTGCGGTTTGGGTACGGTGGGGGCCGGCAGCACGGCGGTCACCAGGCTCCGCGGCACGTGCAGGGCGGAGTCCAGTGGGCTTGGCTCCGAAGGGTTTTCCATCGAGTGACCGACGACCTCCGGCCCGAACCGCACGTCGCCCGCGATTGCGCGTGCGTAGGGGTCCAGCAGGAGCTTGGCGGGGTTGTAGCGCAGCCCGCGTCCGGGGTCGAAGGGGCCGCGGACCCGAAATCCGTACGCCTGTCCCGGCCCGATCCCCGGCACGAAGCCATGCCACACGTCGCCGTCACGGTCGGGCATCACCAGTTGGGTCTCGGCTCCGTCGGCGTCGAACAGGCACAGCGTCACCTCATCACCGCCCGATGCCACCGCGAAGTTCGTGCCTCCCGCGTCGGGCGTGGCGCCCAGCGGGTTGGGCCGGCCCGGCAGGATTCCGGGTGTCACCATCGAGTCCCCTCCGCGTCTCGTGCCGCCATTCGGTCCGCGCCGACCAGGACTCGCGCTATGAGGAAACCGAACACGAATCCGCCGACGTGGGCGAAGAAAGCGACACCGATGGCGATGAGCGTGGAGTTCACGATGGGAAAGCGGCGGGCCGGAATACCATCCGAGTACGGGGTCATCCGGGTAACTCCCTGTGGCGGTCGGCGCGGGTCCTGGCCAGATAATCGTCGCGCTCGGCGGCTCGGTCGTCATTGTCGCGGATAACAGTATTTGCGCTTCGGACCTGTGCTGGTCCATAGCCGGAAAGCGATTAAGAATTCGGGCATAAGACTGAAAAATCCATAAATTAGTCGTGAGTAACTGCGTGGTCTTACCGGGCTGATGACGTCACCGCTGCTAGGTTGCTAAGTGCCGTCAGTGCACAGCGTGTGGCGGTGAGCGAGGTGGACGTATGGACCTGTCCCATTGGGTGTCGAGCATTGTCGCGTTCGTGCGCGCCGGTTACCCCACGGGCATGCCGGTCAACGGGTATGTGCCGCTGGCCGCCTTGTCGCGTCGGCGCGTTTCCAACGACGAGATCACCGCCATCACAAGAGAACTGATCATGCGCCGGTGTCCGCCGATCAGCACCACCGATGTCGGGGTGGCGATCACCCGCGTCACCAACGAGCTGCCCTCCCAGGACGACATCGAGCGCGTGGAACGTCGGCTGCACGCGATCGGTTGCGCGAGCGCATAGGTTCTGACGCCGAACATCGAAGACCCGACGTCCGGCCGGCGTGATCAAGAGATTCGGCGTCCGTCCGTGCCGAAGAAGTGCAAGTGCCCGGGTTCGGGGTGCAGGCGCACGCGGCTGCCCTTTTCCGGAGGGTGCCGCCCGTCGGCGCGGGCGACGACGGGCTGACTGATCACGTTGCCCGAGCCGGTGATTCGACCGTAGAGGTAGGCGTCCGCGCCGAGCTCCTCGACCACGTCGACCTCCATCTCCACCCCCAGGCCGCCGAGTTCGAAGTGCTCGGGACGCACCCCGACCACGACCTCGGTTGCGGCGTGGGCCATCTCGCGCGGCAGCTTGATCGGCCAGTCCCCCAGCGACACCGAGGAGTCCACGATGGGCAGGGTGAACAGGTTCATCGCCGGCGACCCGATGAATCCGGCGACGAACACGTTGTCCGGGTTGCGGTAAAGCTCGCGTGGCGCCGCGAACTGCTGTAACACGCCGTCGCGCAGCACCGCAACCCGGTCCCCCATGGTCATCGCCTCCACCTGGTCGTGGGTGACGTAGACCGTGGTGGTTCCGAGCCGGCGCTGCAGCGCGGCGATCTGGTTGCGGGTCTGCACCCGCAGTTTGGCGTCGAGATTGGACAGCGGCTCGTCCATCAGGAACACCTGGGGTCGGCGCACGATCGCGCGGCCCATCGCCACCCGCTGGCGCTGCCCGCCGGACAGGTCCTTGGGTTTGCGGTCCAGGTACGGTTGCAAGTCAAGCAGTTTGGCCGCTGCCAGCACCTGCTCGCGGATCTCGGACTTCGGGGTTTTGGCGATCTTCAGCGCGAAGCCCATATTCTGGGCCACGGTCATGTGTGGGTAGAGCGCGTAATTCTGAAAGACCATCGCGACGTCGCGATCCTTGGGATCGACGTTGGTGACGTCGCGGTCCCCGATCCGGATGCGCCCGGAATCCAGCGTCTCGAGCCCCGCCACCATCCGCAGGGACGTCGTCTTGCCGCAGCCGGACGGTCCGACCAGGACGACGAATTCGCCGTCGCCGACGTCGAGGTCGAGGCCGTCCAGCGCGGGTCGATCCGCGCCCGGATAGCGCCGCGTCGCCCGCTCGAAACTCACCGAGGCCATGGCTATCCGTTCATTCCGGTGACGGCGATGCCGCGGACGAAGGAGCGCTGCGCGACGGCGTAGATGATGACCAGCGGCACCATGATCAGCATCGAGGTGGCCATGATCACCGGCCAGCGCGCGACGTATTCGCCCCGCAGCCGAACCAGGCCGAGGGTCAACGTCGCGAGGCTGTCGCGTTGGAGCATCAGCAAGGGCCACAGGAAGTCGTTCCACACGTTGACCCACGTGAGCACCGCGAGCACCAGCACCGCCGGCCTCGCGTGCGGCAGCAGGATCCGCCAGTAGATCTGCCAGGGCGAGCAGCCGTCGAGAATTGCCGCCTCCTCGAGATCGGTGGGCAGCGTGCGGAAGAACTGCCGCATCAGGTAGGTGCCGAACGCGCTGCCGAACAGGCCGGGCACGATCATGGCCCACGGGGTGTCCACCCAGCCCAGGCTCCGCATCAGGATGAACTGCGGGATCACGGTCACGGTCAGCGGCACCATCAGGGTGCCCAGGTACAACACAAACAGCGTGTCGCGGCCGCGGAACCGCAGCCGCGCGAACGCATATCCGGCCAGGGAGCAGAAGAACACCTGCCCTGCCGTGACGCAGCCCGCGTACAGCACGGTGTTGAAGAACATGCGCCAGAACGGCATCAGCGAGAACACCTCGGTGTAGTTCGACCACCGCGGGTGCGCCGGCAACAGCCGCGGCTCGGTGACCTCGCCCTCCCTCTTCAACGAGCCGGACACCGCCCAGGCGATCGGGAACAGCCAGCACCACGCGATCGCGAGCAGCGCGGCGTAGACCGCGACGCCGCGAAAGACGCCACGGGTGAACACCCGCTCAGCCGAGACCACCGGACGCCTCCAAAGAACGCTGACGCGTGAGCCGCAACTGCACCACGGTCAGAACGAGCAGGATCGCGAACATCACCCACGCCAGCGCCGACGCGTAGCCGAATTCCAGGAACGAGAACGCGTGCTGGAACAGCATGATGCCCAGCACGTAGGTCGCACTTTCCGGGCCGCCGTTGGCGCCGTTCAGGACGTACACCATGTCAAACGCCTGGAACGCGTGGATGATCGAGATGACCACCACGAACGACATGGCCCCTCGGATCAGCGGCACCGTGATGAACACGAACTGCCGTATCTCGCCCGCGCCGTCGATTTTGGCGGCCTCGTACACCGTTTCGGGGACCCCTTGCATCGCGGCCAGCAGGATGACGGTGGCGAACGGCACGCTGCGCCAGACGCTGACCATGCACAGCGACACCATGGCCCAGTGGGGATCCACCAGCCACGGGATCGGACCGATCCCGACCCACCCGAGCATGATGTTGAGCAGCCCGTTGTCGGTGTTGAAGACGAACTGCCAGACGACCGCCATCACCACCGACGAAATGGCCAGGGGCAGAAAGACAATGGTCCGGAAGATGCCAATGCCCCTGACTTTCCGGTTCAGCGCGCCAGCCACCAGCAGGCTGACGGCGATGGTCGGCACGACGGTGCCGAGGGTGAAGATCACCGTGTTGCGGATGGCGATGAGAAACAGCGGATCGGAGGTGAACAGCTCGTCGAAGTTCTTCAGCCCGACGAACTTTGGGGGCCTGAACACGTCCCAGTCCTGGAAACTCATGTACAGCGAGAAGACGAGTGGGAAGATCATGAACACCGCGACCGCCGCCAGGTTCGGCGCCACGAAAAGGCGGCCGGCCCGCGCGCGTCGCCGTAAGGGACCGGATCGTTCGGCCCGGTTGCCGGTATCGGTCGATGTCATGGATTGCGCAGCACCTCGTCGAGGGCGGGCGACAGCGAGGTCAGCGACGACGCCGCCCGGGACCCGCGCAGCACGGGCCCGAAGCTGCGGTCCATCAGGGCGACGATCTTCTCCCACGCCGGTGTGACCGGCAATCCGTCCGAATACGCCGGTCCCCCGGTGAGCACCGCGAGATTGCCGATCCTGTGGTGTGATTCGGCGAAGCCGGTCGAGTCGAGCGCGGACCGCAGCACCGGCACGAAGAGGGTGGATTCACCGGTCAGCGCCTGGCCGACGGGGCCGGTCGCGAATTTGACGAATTCCCATGCCTGGTCCCTGCGTTGGCTGCTCGCGGAGATGGCCAGCCCCGTGGCGCCGATGTTGGAGCGGGCGGCCTGACCCTGCCGTCGCGGCCCCACCGGCAACGGGGCGACATCGAAATCGAGGTCCTCGGCTCTGATGAACGTCTGGTATCGCCAGTGACCGCCCATCGCGATCGCGGCCTTGCCCGACGCGAACAGGTCGGGCGTGGACATCGACTGCACCTCGGACGCGTCAGGTGCCACCCGATGCTTGTTGGCCAGGTCGGCGTAGAACTGCACCGCCTCGATGAACGCGTCGTCGCCGAAATTGAAGTGGGTCGGGTTCGTCAGCGGGGTGGACCACGGCACCCCGTTGTTCATGGCGAACAGCCCGGCCGAATAGTACGAGAACCACAGGTTGACGAAACCCCATTGCGAGGCTCGCCCGGATGCGTCTCGCTTGGTGAGGGCCTGGGCCGTGTGGAGGAACTCGGCGAAATTCCACGACCGCTCCCACGTGGGGGGTGGCGGCGGCAGGCCGGCCTCGGCGAACAGCCGCTTGTTGTAGAACAGGTAGTTTCCCGACCACTGCTCCGGCAGCGCGTACTGGCCCCCGTTGAAAGTGAAGGTGTCATACAGCGACGGGATGCTGTCCGACGTGAGTTCCGCCGCGAAGGCCCGATCGCGGGCCAGCATCGTGTTGAGGTCCAGCAACACGCCGCGGTCGGCGAGTTCGGCGTAGGTCAGTTCCCACGCCATCAGCACGTCGGGACATTTGCCGCCGGCGCAAAACGTCGACAGCTGCTGCATCACGCCCGGCGCGGACAGCACCGGCCGGACCTTGATGTCAGGATGGCGGCGCTGGAATTCCTCGACGATGCGCAACCTGCGATCCCGCTCGTCGGGGTTGGCGGCGAAGAAGAACGTCAGCGCATCGTCGTCGGGGGCGCAGCCCGCGGCCCACGGCGCCAGCGAGGCGGCGGTGAGCGCGCCCGCGCCCCGCAGCAGGCTTCGCCGCCCGAACGGCTTATCGAGCATCGCGCTCCCGATGTTGCCCGGCAGCCGGCGGCCGTGCCGGCTGTCTCCGGTGTCCTTGGTACCCGATCCGGCTGTGGTGCTGCTGACCTGGCGGTGCCGGCAGCGCGAGGACGGCCCGGCGCAGGCGGTCCGGATCGCCGGTGATGTCGATGGTGTGGATGCGGTTGTCGGCTCCCACACCGATCCGCAGGAGGACCTGCGCGCGCCCGCGCGGCGCGATCACGATGCCCGGCGCGCCGTCGACGAGCAGGACGGCGCCGGCCCGTACGCGCCGGGTGAAGTGGCGAGTCTCCTCGGCGACCTCGCGCGCACCGCGCAGCTCGGCCGGCACGCCCGCCGGCACCAGCGCGGGGTCGACCCGGCGCACGACGTCGGGCGCCAGCAACCCGATCAGGGTGGCGATGTCGCCGCCGCGGGACGCCGCCAGGAACGCTTCCACCACCTTCAGGTGTTCGGCCGTCCGGGCGGACCCGACGGCCGGACCGGCGTGCAACCGGCCGCGGGCCCGGCTGGCCAGCTTCTTGGCGGCCGTCGGCGACCGGTCCAGCAGGCCGGCGATCGTCTCGAACGGCACGGCGAACACGTCGTGCAGCACGAACGCGACCCGCTGCGCGGGTGAGAGCCGGTCCAGCACCACCAGCAGTGCGGTGCTGACCGAGTCGGTCAGCACCGCGGATTCGTCGGCCGGCGCCGTCTCCGTCGCCGTCGACGCGAGGCGGTCCAATTCCTCGGGGTCGGCGAGCGGTTGCTCGGCGCGCCGCTTTCGCGCCCGGAGCTGGTCGATCGCCTCGCGGGCGGTGATCGTCGTGAACCAACCGGTGAGGTTCTCGACTTCCTTTGCTGCGTCGCATCCGTGGCGACTGGCCTTCAGCCACGCCGACTGCACGGCGTCGTCGGCGTCGGCGAGCGAGCCGAGCAGTTGAAACGCGACCGACCTCAGGTGTCGTCGATCAGCGTCGAACCGTTGCGCGAGATCCGCCAGATCTGTCGGCGCGTCCATGGGTCACCTTTCCTGCGCGGGAGTCGTCAAGAAGATGAGCGCATCCATCGAACTCTCTGTCGCAAAGGAGACCGGCACCATGACCCTACCGATTGTGCGCCGCAACGTGCTACGCGGCCATCCGGCTCGCCGCTGCGGAAACACCTGTAGCGCAAGGGATTGACTCAGATGCATACCGCATGCCTGGTGATCACACTGACAACCGCCGTCGTCACCGCTGCAATCGCGGTGGCGGACCTCGTTCCCGCCGGGTTCGTCCTGGCCAACTCCGCCGAGGTCGGGGTGCCGCGCTCGTGGTTGCCGCCACTGGCTGCTGCGAAGCTGGCCGGGGCCGCCGGGCTGGTGGTGGGCCTGCTGGGCGTGCCGACCCTGGGAATCGCGGCCGCCGTGGGGCTGGTGCTGTTCTTCGTCGGCGCGGTCATCACGCACCTGCGGGCCGGCGTGCTGTACAACATCGCGTTTCCCGGCGCCTACCTGTGTCTGTCCGCGGCGACGCTGGCTCTGCTGATCGCGCACTGAGCGCGCCGCCCGGTCAAGCCGGAAAGTAGCGGATCCGGTCGATCGCGTTGCCCGGCCACGGCGCATCGACGAACATGATGCCGCGGCCGTGGGCCGAGTTCGCCGACACCGCGACCGCGGAACCGGCGCCGATGATCTTGGTCCAGCGGACTCCGTCGAGTTGCTCGACGAGTTCGGCGATGTCGAGCGGATCATCGTCACCCAAAGTGATTGGGGCAGTGCGTGATAACGCGCGCAGCGCGGGCTCGTCCTTGCGCGCGACGGCATCGACGAACACCTCCGCCAGCCTCTTGTGCCGCGCGCCGGGCCGCCGGAAGCCGGCCATGAATCCGACGGTCCCCCGCAAGCCCTGGTTGGCCAGCAGATTTCGCGACAGCCGCACCGCGGGTGCCGCTGCGCGCGAACCGTTACGCAGAAACTGCAGCATCATCGCCGGCAACTCCCAGTAGGCGCGCAGTGCGCCAATCCGCCACTGGCCGTTCGCTTCTCGGAGGTCGTAGCGCAGAATCGCGGGAATGTACATCGTCACGGCGGGGCCCATCGCGACCTCGAGCTCGAGGTCTCGCAGGACGACGGTGCCGAACACGATGTCGAGGTCGCGATGGAATCTGATGTCGCGCGGACCGATGAAAGTGTCGTAGAACCGGCCGATCTCGATGTGCCCGCGGTGCGGGCGGGATCCCACCGGGTCTTCGATGCGGCCGTCGGCGGTGAACAGCCCCACCCACCCGGCGCGGTCGTGCGCGGCGGCCGCCCGTGGCGAGCCCTCGACGGCGGCGAGCAAGCGCTCCCGATCCAGCGGCACCACCATCAGCGGCCGCCCACCAGCTCGATGCCGTGGCCTCGCATCTCCGTCAGCGCCGCCGCGGCCGAGTCCGCCGCCACCGCCGCGGTCAGGTCCACCAGCACGCGGGTGGCCAGACCGGCCCCCGCCGCGTCCTCGGCGGTCCGCCGCACGCAGTGGTCGGTGGCGATGCCGACCACGTCGACCTCATCGACCCCGCGCTGCCGCAACCACTCGAGCAGCGGGGTCCCGTGCTCGTCGACGCCCTCGAAGCCGCTGTAGGCGGCGGCCGAGGCGCCCTTGCGAAAGACGGCCTCGATCGGGCCGGTGTCGAGGTCGGGATGAAAATCCGCACCGGCACTGCCCGCCACGCAGTGCGGGGGCCACGTCGACGCGAAGTCCGGATGGTCGGAGAAGTGATCACCGGGGTCGACGTGGCAGTCCGCCGTCGCCACGACATGGTCGTAGCCGGGCCCGCGGGCCAGGTAGTCGTTGATCGCGGAAGCCAGGTGCGCGCCGCCGCGAACCGGCACCGACCCGCCCTCGCAGAAGTCGTTTTGCACGTCGACGATGATCAACGCTCGCACGGCCTCCACCCTAGCCCCGGCGCCCCGCGAGCTGGGCGTTTGGCCGGAGCCACGGGCGGCCCGGTTTGTTTGCCGGTCGGTCGGGTAACCCAGCTGCCATGTTGATCCGCAGAATCGCCAGGCCCCTCTTGTCAGCGGTATTCATCGGCCAGGGCATCGACTCGCTCCTCAACCCCAAGCCCGCGGCGGAGGCCGCGGCGCCGGCGGTCGACGGCCTTCGATCCCTCCCGGATCCGGTGGGTAGCAGCATTCCCAGCGACCCCCAGACGTTCGCTCAGATCAACGCGGCGGTCCAGATCGGCGGCGGCCTGCTGCTGGCGACCGGCAAAGCGCCGCGGATCGCGTCGGCGGCGCTCGCGTTCACGGTGTTGCCCGCCAACCTCGGCGCACACATGTTCTGGAGCGAGAACGACCCGCAACTCAAAGCCCAGAAGCGCAAGGACTTTCTGACCGACCTGAGCCTGTTGGGTGGCCTGATGATCGCGTCCGCCGACACCGCCGGCAAGCCGTCACTGGGCTGGCGGGGCCGTCGGGCGGCGGAACGCCTCTCCGAACGGGTGTCCTCCGCGCTGCCCGGGTCCGACGATGCGTTCGACGAACTCGGGGAACGGATCGTGCACGGCCTGCAGGTGGGCGCCGAACGCGGGCGCGAACTGGCCAGCACCGCCGCCGAACGGGGCGCGCCCTACGCCGAGGCCGCCCTCGAACGCGGCCGCGAGCTCGCCAGCACCGCCGCCGAACGGGGCGCCCCGTACGCCGAGGCCGCCCTCGAACGGGGCCGCGAGCTCGCCAGCACCGCCGCGGAGAGGGGCGCGCCGCTGGCGAAGAAGGCGCGCAAACGCGGCGAGGAACTCGCGAGCACCGCCGCCGAAAGGGGCGCGCCCTTGGCCAAGAAGGCGCGCAAACGCGGCGAGGAGTTGGCCGACACGGCGCGGGACCGCGGGGTGGAGCTCGCTGAGATCGCGCGGCTGCGGGGCAGCGAGTTCGCCAACACGGCGGCAGCGCGCGGCAGCGAACTGGCCGACGCCGCCCGCGACCGTCTGGGCGACGGCGTCAGCACCCGTCGCCGCCGTCGTCCCTGGTAGTCAGACCCAGCGCGAGCGCAAGATCTCCGGCGACCACGCCGGCCAGTGCGGCGAGCCGACCGGCTGGCCGCCGCTGAGCCGGGCGACGATGCGCGGCCCGCGCAGGCGGCTGCCGTCGTAGACGGTGGCGAGATCGGCCAACGCGAGGGCTTCGGCGACCGGCCCCCATAACCGGCGGTGCCGCTGGCGGACCTTGGCCTCGGGCACGTCGTGGCCGCCGGCCCTTACGCGGTGCCGGACGCGTTCGACGGCAAGGTCTTCCGGGACGAGGAGGACATGGAGGACGACGGTAAAGTCCTCGGCGCGGGCGGTGCGGATCAGATCCGGCTTCGACGGGTGCGAAAAAACGGTCTCGGCGATGAAAGACCGGCCGAGCTCGATCAGCCGCGCGCGCGTGTCGGCCGCTACCCGCGCGGCGTCGTAGGCGTGCGACGCCGGGTCCTCGGGCCAGCGCCGGCGGGCGATCTCGTCGGCGTTGACCACCGGGCTGCCCGGCAGCAGCGGCGCCAGGGTGAAGGCGATGAACGTCGACTTGCCGGCGCCGTTCGGCCCGACCACCAGGTCCAGTCGGTTCATCGGTGGCGGTCAGCGTTTGGCCGCGAGCATCACCTCGGTGCCGTCGGGTCGGTGCTCGACGATGTCGCCGGCGTCATTGAGGGCCACCGTGGTGATCCCCTGCCCGGCAAGCGCGGCGCCGTAGTCGGTGCGCGCCAGGCTTTCCTCGACGGCCGCCGCGATCTCGGCGTTGAACACCACGCCCTCCTCGACGGTCAGCTCGCCGGTTGCCAGATTTCCGGCCAGCGCCGCTTCGACCCGGCGCCGGGAGGCGGTGTGCTGGCTGGACACCGCGCGTCCGACCCGTGCCCAGTGGTCGAGTTGCTGCTTGGCCGAACGGCTCTGGCGGGCGCCCTCGGAGGCCGCGCTGTCCATCAGGTCGGCGGCAACCCGCGTGACGCGGTCGAGAGCTTCCGCCATGGCATCCCTCCACTCGTGCAGCAGTGCGTTACAACTCGTAGCGCAATGCTACACCGCACTCCGCGCCGCCACGAAGGCGTCGACGACGGCGTCGACGGCCCGTCCGGCGTCCGCGGTGCTCCCTGCCTCGTCGGGGTCGAGGGGTTCCAACGCGTCGAATTGCGAGCGCAGCAGCGCGGCCGGCATGAAATGGCCGCGCCGGGCGGCCAGCCGGCAGCCGATGAGTTCCGGTGAGCCGTCGAGGTGCAGGAATTCCACGTCGGGGCAGTGCGCGCGGAGCTGGTCGCGGTAGGCGCGTTTCAGCGCCGAGCAGCTCACCACCCCGCCGTCGCGGTGGCCGGCCAACCATGCGCCGACCCGGTCCAGCCAGGGCCGGCGATCCTCGTCGTCGAGCGGTTCACCGGCGGTCATCTTGGCGATGTTGGCCGGCGGGTGCAGGGCGTCGGCGTCCACGAAGGGCACCCGCAGCCGTCGCGCCAACGCCGCGCCGACGGTCGACTTGCCCGATCCCGACACGCCCATCACCACGACGGGCGGCGCGGCGGCTACTGGGACAGGTTGCGGTTCCATTCCACCCAACCGACGCCGCCGCGGCCGTCGGCCGTGCTGACGCTGACCCAGGCGCGCGGGAACTGGCTCACCCGCCCGTCCGCCGCGGTCAGCCGCACCGGCGCGTGGCCACACACCTCGAGGTCCGCGCTGATGCCACCGGGCTTGAGATCCAGTGCCGCGTTCAGCGGTAACCCGTTGGCGCCGAAGGATTCCCGCGACTCGACGGCCTCCAGCTCGGTCACGGTCCCGTCGCGCTGGACGTAGCCGACGCTGAACGCCGGGACGCCCGGGATACGGATGTTCACGCCGTGCAGGTGGGTGCCGTCGTCGAGGTGCAGGGCGCTCCAGATCCAGTCCATGCTCCACCAGTCGCGCACCCCCCAGGAGTGGTCGCGCTGGCCGGGAACCGCGTCGAGGCGATAGCTGTCGCCGCCCACTGTCACCGTTCCCGTTACGGTGCAAGGGATTTCGTAACGCGTCGTCAGCCGGTATTGGTACGGCTCGCCGTCGGTGACCCACTCCAGGTTCATCGTCAGCTGGACGGGGGTTCCCGGCTCGCCGCGCAGCAAGGCCGACGGGTCGAGGTAGGCCTGCGCATGAGCCCGCAGGTCGACGCGGTAAGCGCGCAGCGGCTCGGTCGCGGCGTGGCCCACCTCGAAGGTGTCGGTGCGCAACAGCCACGGATCCTCCGGCAGCGGGATTTCGGCGTCGACCGCCACGGTCGGCAGGTCCGGTCCGCACAGCAGCGCGTGCACCAGGGCCTTCTGCTGGTTGGCTATCCGGCCGATGCGAAACCAGCCACCTAATCCCTGTGCCGCATCGGCGAAGTCGGCGTACCAGCTCTCGCTCCACAGCGGTTCGGCGGTGGGGGCGTGCGAGAGTTCGTCCTCTTCGCTCGGCCGCAGCGGCTCCGGCTTTGCCGCGCCCGGCGCGGCATCGGGAAGGGTCGCCAGCGCGTCGGTGTCGAGCACGTGGTCGCAGTTGCGTTGCAGCATCGTCATGAACATCCGGTCGCCGCGGTCGGTGCGCTCCACCAGCATCGAGGAGACGATCGCCATCATCACGCCGAAAAAGCTCTGGCGGCGAACCCCTTCGGCGACGTCGGCGACGCTGATCGGTGCCCCCGGGCCCAGCGCCTCCTGGTAGGCGCGCAGCAATTCGTCGTAGCGCTCGCGGCGATCCTGAGTCCGCAGCGCGCAGCCGAGGAAGTAGGACAGATCGGTCAGCGCCGGTCCCCAGGACACGGTCTGCCAGTCCACCACGGTCAGCGGCCGGTCGGCGCCGGCGGTGCCGAACAACATGTTGTCCAACCGGTAGTCGCCGTGCACCAGGCCCCGGATCCGGTCCGCCGCCGACTCCTGGGCGAGGTAGCCGTCGAACGCGGCCACCAGGCGCTCGCACACAACCCGGTGCTCGGGTGCGATCTGTTCGCCGTAACGGTCGATGAAGCCGGCGTACAACGGCGCGATCATCGCCTGGCTGAGCGGCGAGTCGCGGTTGAGCCACGGCGCGTCGGCCAGCGACGCGTCCCCGAGCAGCGGCCCGTGCAGCCGCCCCAGCTCGACGACGCCGAGGAGCGCCTGTTGGGTTGTGGCGCCTGCGATTTCGTCGCCCACGACGGCGGGGCCGGCGTCGCCGAGCAGCAGGTCGAACGCGCCGGTCGCGGTGTCGACGGCGGCGTGGTAGCAGGGCGCGATCGGCCCGCCCAGGCCCGGCGCGATGTCGCCGTAGAAGCGGACTTCGCGCTCGTAGAGTCCCAGCGCCGCCCCCGTCTGCCGGCTCACCGGGTCGGAGGCCGCGACCTTGAGCACCACCGACTCGGGCCCGTCGGTAGCTGGGTCCGCGTAGGTGATCCGGACGCGATAGCACTCACTCATCTGGCCGGTGCCGATGCGCTCCACGGCGAAGTCGGCAATGGGTCCGGAGCCGACCGCGGCGGCCAGCCAGGGTGCCGTGAGATCGCCGGGTCGCTCGATGACTTGCTCGGTGTCGGCATGCATGACGGTCAGCGTGCCAGGTCAACGCGCCAAGGAGAAGCCGTCCCACGCCATTCGGCGGTGCGGGTGCGGATCGAACTCGATCCGGCTCTTGCGGTCGAACACCATGACGGCGCGGTCGTGGGGGGTATAGGCGGGCCAATCGTCGCCCGGCGACCCGGTCCGGCCGAACGACCGCCAGCGCCGTTGCACGTGATTGCTGACCCGCAGCGCGGCGCGCCGATCGGCGGCCGCGGTCAGCAGCGCGCCGAACCGGGTGCGATAGACGTCGAACACCGCCAGCAGCTCGGTGGCATGGGTTGCGCCCAGACCCGACCAGCGCAGCGTCCGTGGGGCGTAGTCGTACCGGTATAGGTAGGTGGGCGCGTGGCTGCCGTGGGCCTCGGCGATCTGCCAGGCCGCCGAGCTGAACGCGAAGTCGCCGCCGAGCTGGATGCACGCCGACGGCGCGGGGTAATCCGGGTAGGCCGCGGTGATCCGTTCGCGCGCAGCGGGTTCCGTGTCGGCCAGCAGCTCTTCGATCATCGATTCGTTGGTCGGCAGCATCTTCAGGAAGCGCGTGAACAGGCGGCCCTCTTCGGCGTTGGTGCCCACGATCAGCGGCACCCGATGCGCCCGGCCGGTCCGCATCGCCTCGACGGGGTCGACGGGCAGGACGTCGTCGCCGAACACCGGTCCTATCGGGAATGCGCCCAGCCGGTTCTCCATGCCCTGGTCGATCAGCCGGTGTTGGGTCTCGACGAATTGCGCCGCGGACGCCCGCATCAACACACTGGCCGCGTCGTCGCGGCGTGCCCCGATCAGGCGGGCGAAGCGCGTCGCGAATTCGGCGGCCGTTTCCCGCGACCGCACCATGCCGGAGGCGGGGCTTTCCGAGATCGCCTGGGCGAACAGGCCTTCGGCCGCCGGCACCGCAAGCAGCGTGGCGGTGATGTGCGCGCCCGCGCTCTCCCCGAAGATGGTGACCTTGCCCGGATCGCCGCCGAACTCGGCGATGTTGTCGCGGATCCACTGCAGCGCCAGCACCAGATCGCGAAGGTAGAGGTTGCTGTCGATGGGGATGTCGGGTGTCGAGAGCGACGACAGGTCCAGGCAGCCCAGGGCGCCGAGGCGGTAGTTGACCGAGACGTACACGCAGCCGCGGCGCGCCAGCGCCGCCCCGTCGTACAGCGGCGTGGCCGAGCTGCCCAGGATGTAGCCGCCGCCGTGGATGAAGACCATCACCGGTAAAGGCTTGTCGGGGGCGACTTCCGGCGTGACGACGTTGAGGGTCAGGCAGTCCTCGCTCATCGGCTGGTAGCGACCGACACCGAGCAAGGTGTATCGGCGCTGCTGCGGCGCGCAGTGGGTGAAGCCGTGGCAGTGGCGCACGCCCGACCACGGCGGCGCGGGTTGGGGCGCCCGAAGCCGCAGGGGCCCCACGGGGGGCCGGGCGTACGGGATGGATCGCCAGCGGTGCACGCCGTCGCGGGTGAAGCCTTCGACGGTGCCGGCGGTGGTGCGGGCGCGGATGGTGCGCTCATGCATAACAGTGACGGTAGCCGACACGGCGGCCCGGGGCGCGAGTAGCGGCCCGAATCCCGGGCGTGGCGGTTAGCCTGGCTGGATGCGGATCGCCGCGCTGGTCGCAGCCACGTTGCTGGTCTCCGGCTGCTCGCACGCGACAGGCAACAACTCGGGACAGCCACCGGCCGTCTCGCCGACCCCGGGCGGGGCCGCCCCGACGACAACGACGGGGCCGTCGGGCAGCAAACCGCCGGCGCCCTCGGCCGCGCCCGGCGTCGGGGCCCCCATCTCCGACGTCGTCGCCTGGATCGAAGCAGGTCACCCCGCCGATCCCAGCCGCTATCACAGCGCGACGCGGGAGGGCGCCGCCACGCCGCTCGGCAATGACATCGCGCTGACCGCCCAAGCCGGCAAAGTTTCCTGCATGACCGACGCCAAGCACACCGGCGGTGCGCTGGCGTGCCTGGTGAACCTGACCAATCCCCCGCCGCGACCGGACACGGCCTACGGCGACTGGAAGGGCGGGTGGGTCGACTTCGACGGAACGAAGCTCCAGGTCGGGTCGGCCCGCGCCGACCCCGGTCCCTTCCTCAACGGCAACGGACCCGAGCTGGCGAACGGGGATTCGCTGTCGTTCGGCGACTACCGCTGCCGCTCCGATGAATCGGGACTGTTCTGCGTGAACTACGCCCATCAGTCGGCGGTGCGGTTCGCGACCGCCGGCATCCAGTCCTTCGGATGCCTGAAGTCGGTGCCGCCGCCGGACGGCGTCGGCACGGCGTTCAGCTGCTGAGCGGGCACCTCAGGCGGCGCTGAATTCTGCCGCATCGGCGGTTTGGGCGTGGGACCATTTGCCGATGGACGCCGACGATCCCCAAAAGCGCATCGCTGACCTGGAACGTCAACTGGCCGAAGCCAAGGCGGCGGGGCAGGATCCCGATGATCGCGCGCGCCAGTACGCACAGTCGTTGTGGGAGGGCTTACGCTCCGGCGGTCCCGCGGGCCCCGGGGGGCCGTCCGCGCCCGAAATGGCGCAGCATCGAGAGGCTTTCATACAGGCCGCGGCCCAGGCGGGGCTTTCGCCGGAGCAGATCGACAACGTCTTCAAGCACGGCAAGGCGACGTTCAAGGTAGGGCATTCGGTCGTGTATTCCGGGCAGGGCGCCACACCGGACTACGGCGCGGTCGGCGGCATCCCACAGCCGCTCGGCTTTGGCCAACAGGTCGGCTCGAGGCGCCACGTCGCGCAGGGCCGCCGCCGGCCGTGGGGCATGCGGGGTTGGCCCGATCGGATCGGGGCGATCATCGGGGCCCTCGGCATCTGCATCGGGGCGGCCGCGTCATTGACCGCGATGATGCCGGCGAGCGCGATGTGGACGAGTCCCTTCGTGTGCGACAGCGGGTACCAACTGGCGTACGACACCACTGCCTACAGCTACAAGCCCGGCCAGTCGGGCACCAGCGTGAGCTTCGAATGCGTCGGCGCCACGGGCTCTTACGAGCCCAGCTGGATCGCGATCGACGCGCTGCAGACGATGCTGACCACCGTGGTGCTGGGCGCCGCGGTGGCCGTGGGTTTCGTGATCTGGCGGAGCTTCCGCAGGGCGAATTAGTCGTGCCCGTCGGCGATGGCCGCGAAGTTGCTCACCAACTGACCGGCAACTCTTTCATGCCGTAGATGTCCGCCTCTTTGAACCTCAGCTCGTCCGGCGGCACCGCCAATTTCAGCCCCGGTAGCCGTCGCGCCAGCGTGGCGAATGCGACCTGCATCTCCACCCGGGCGAGATTCTGGCCTATGCATTGGTGGGTGCCGTAGCCGAAACCCAAGTGGCCACGGGTATTTCGTTCGGGGTCGAAAGTTTCGGCATCGTCGACGAATTCGGTGTCCCAATTTCCTGCGGGCAGGTTCATCAGCACCATGTCTCCGGCACGGATCGGCTGACCGCCGAGGATGAAATCCTCCGTCGCCACCCGATCCACCTGGCTGTGCACGATGCTGAGATAACGCATGAGCTCCTCGACGATGTTGGCGACAACGGCGCGGTCGTCGGTTTTACCCAGCCGGGCGAACACGTCTGGATGTTCAAGCAGCGCAACCGTTCCCAGCGAAATCATGTTGGCGCTGGTTTCGTGGCCGGCCAGCATCATGACCACGGCCGTCATGGCCGCCGTCTCGCGGGTGAGCTGCCCGGTCGCGACGTAGCCGGTGACGAGGCGGCTGATCAGATCATCACTGGGATCGTCCGCCTTGCGATCCACCAGCTGCTGAATGTAGGCATACATTGCCCCGAAGGACTCCGCCCTCTGCGCGTCCGTGGTGGTCCACTCGAGCCCACGCGTGGAGTGGTGCTGGAAGAAGCCCAGGTCTTCGGATGGCACACCCAGCAAAAACGCGATCACCAGTGATGGCACCGGCAGGCCAAACTCACTGACGAGGTCCGCGGGCGGCCCGCCGGCGATCATCTCGTCGAGGTGCTGATCGACCAATGCCTGAATATGCGGCCGCATCCTCTCGCAGCGCCTGAAGGTGAAGTCACTGGTCAGCATCCGTCGCAGCCGATGGTGCTCCGGGTCGTCGATCCGCGCGAACATCACCGGGGTGGTGCTGTCCGGGCTCGCCGGCTTCATGGCGGCCGGAATGGTGTCCGCGGACAGGCGCGGATCCAGCAGCGCCGCCCTGATGTCGTGGTAGCGACTCACCACCCAGGCCGGCCGCCCGTGATACATCGACCGTCGCAGTCCGGGCTCCTGACGCCAATTCACGAAGTCGGCCGGCGGATGAAGCGGGCACCGCGCATCGCGCGGCGCCGGTATGACGGGAAGATCCTTCTCGGAAAGCTCGGAAATCCGTGTCATATCAGCGCTTCCGCCTTAAATGTCAGCCATCTGCCAGTTATACGAAGCAGCGTAAAACCCCCGCAGGTGGCAGTCAACCGTCAGTTAGGCTGTGCAGATGACAGCGCTTGAAGACCGGCCGTTGCGGGCGGACGCGGCGCGTAACGCCGAGCGCATACTGCGCGCCGCCCGGGCCGTGTACGCGGAACTCGGGCCGGATGCGCCCATTGAAGCCGTCGCCCGCCGCGCGGGGGTCGGCGAGCGAACGCTCTACCGCAGGTTTCCGGCCAAGGCCGACCTGGTCCGGGCGGCCCTGGATCAAAGCGTCGCCGAGGACCTCACCCCGGCGATCGAGGACGCGCGAAGCGTGGAAGACCCCTTGCGTGGCCTGCACCAATTGATCGAAGCGGCAATAGGACTCGGTGCCCGCGAACGGCACCTGCTCACCGCCGCTCACCGGGCCGGGTCGCTGACCGCCGACATCTCGGACTCGCTGAACAAGGCGCTCTACGAGCTGGTGCGGCGGGGCCAAGAGGCCGGGCTTGTCCGCGCCGACCTGGTCGGCGATGATCTTCCGCGCATCATCGCGATGCTCTACGCGGTGCTGCCGACGATGGATCCGGACAGCGACGGCTGGCGGCGCTACGTTGCCCTCCTGCTCGACGCCGTATCCGTGGGCGAGGCAAAGGTGCTGCCGGCCGGCGCCGCTCTGCGCATTTCGGAGCCCGGTAGCTGGCGGGTGTGAAGGTCGCGTTCGTCCCGCGACCACCCCCGGGCACACATGTACCGTCGCGGCGCGTCGTCAACGGTCAGCGCGCGTCGCCAATTGTCGGCTGCTTTGCACTCTCCAGCGGCAGTGGGGTGCCGGATGTTGTCGGCGCGGTCACGTCCATCCTCTCGGGATCCCCCCGCTGAACCGATCCTCGGTGTCGCCTTCTGATCAGCTCACTTCGGCGTCGAGATGCCGCACATCAGCGTGTCTATCAGTCCGTAATAGCGTTCGGTCGTTTCCCGCGCCGACGTCGTAACGCTGAGCATGCGGTAGAGCGTTGCTCCGATGAGTGCGTCGGTGGCAGCTTCGACATCGGCATCCGCCCGAATCTGGCCCATCGAGATTCCGGCGTGCAACCGGCGTGACACTGCATCGTGGAAACGGCCGGTGAGTTGCTGGTATAGGGTGTCGCGGTCGCTCAGGTCTTCAGCGGCGGCGGCGGCGAGAGCGCGGACGAGGGCGACATTCTCGGCAGCGGAACCGATTTCGGCGTATGCGCGCATCCAGGTTCTCAAGTCCTCGACCGTGTCTCCCGTATCCGGAAGCGTGAAGTCGGTCTGGTCGTAGGCTCGCATGACCGCCTCGGCCACCAGGGGGCCTTTAGACGGCCACCGTCGATACACCGTTTGGGTAGCCACACCGGCGATCGCTGCGACTTTGTCCATCGAGACACCGCTGTAGCCCGCTTCGACGAGCAGCGCGCGGGTGGCTTCAAGGATCGCCTCGTGCACGGCCGCGCTCCGCGGTCGCCCCCGCCGAGATTGGCTCACATGAAGAACCTAGAGCAATGGTTCGACCGCGCGCCTAGGCAACGGCGCCATGATGTGTAACGATTAACGAGAAAATTCTTCTCGTAATTGTTGGTGGTCGTCGCCGACGGCGTGCGTCTGGTCGTGAAGGTGGGTACATGCGCGAGCTGTGCGTCATCACCGGAGGCGCGGGTGGCATGGGACTGGCCACGGCAAAGATCGTCGGGCAAGACCGGCTGGTGGTCGTCAGCGATGTCAACCCCAGCCGCCTACAAGCCGCGTCAGCCGAATTACAGAGCCTCGGAATCGATTGCGTGACGGTCGAATGCAACGTGACCGACCGCTCCTCGGTCTCAGAGCTGATCGCCACCGCAACGTCGTCGGGCTCGGTGACCTCGGTGATCCACACGGCGGGTGTCAGTCCTAGCATGGGCGACGCCGAGCACATCCTGCGCATCAACGCGTTGGGCACGGTCCATGTCAACGAGGCGTTCCTCCCACTGGCGCGTGAGGGGTTCGCGATCGTCAATGTCGCGTCCATGGCCGCGCACATGTTCCCTCGGTTGTTCATACCCAAGCGACGGTTCAAGGACGCTCTGCGCAACGAGGACCGATTCATGGCCAAGATGAGCGCCGCCTGCAACATCGTGCCGACCGGAATACGCCCCGGTTTGGCGTACTCCATCAGCAAGAACTTCGTGACGTGGTACTGCGCCTCTCAAGCGGCCCGATTCGGCAGCCACGGCGCACGCATCGTCTCGGTGTCTCCGGGCAGCATCGACACCGAGATGGGCAGGCTGGAGGAGCGAGCCGGATCGGGCGCGATGGTGAAACTGGCCGCGTTGAAGCGCTTTGGGAAGCCCGAGGAGGTCGCCGAAGTGCTGGCTTTTTGCGCTTCGACCAAGCCCGGCTACCTCACCGGTGTGGACATCGCCTGCGACGGTGGCGTTCTGGCGGCGTTCACGCCCAAAAACTTACTGAAGGTAGCAGCACACAACCCGCAGCCCCGCATTCACCGAATGAGGACGACATCGCCATGAACAACATCGACACGCGCAGCGAGCGCACACGCCAAGCGCTCGGCCTCCTGGGCGGCCTGATCGGTGTGGCGCACTTCCTCGTTCCGCGGATCTTCGATCCCTTCAATCGCCTCGGTTTCCCCAACCACGCTCGCACTTTCACCTACGTCAACGGCGCGATCGAAACGGCGCTCGGCGTCCTCCTGCTGCGCGCAGACACGCGTCGACCAACGGCCGTCTTGTCCGCCTGCTACATCACCTATTTGACGATCAGCATCCTTCGTACCCAACTCCGCATGCGGCCGTCAGAATAGGAACGACGGTGTCGATCAGCCAGACCGCCCACAAGGCAGCCCAAACCCTCAGTCCGGTCGCTCGCGCCGTGCGGATGAATGTCGCCGCCGCCATCCGGACCCGCCGACGCGGCTACGACGGCTGGACCGGCGCCATCAACACCGACTACGACCCGCAGAACCCCGCCACCGCCGCGGACCCGTTCGACGCTTACCGCGCCCTGCACCGAAGCGGCAGAGTGCACTACAACCCCAGGCGCGCCACCTTCATCCTCAGCCGGCTTGACGACGTGCGGGCCGCGTTGCGCGACACCGACCAGGTCACCAGCGCCCAAGGGGTAACCCGACTGAGGATCTCGGGCCCGCTGGCAGTGGTCACCGACGGCGAAGAACACGCCCGGCTGCGCAAGCAAGTCCAACCGGGATTCAGCAAGGGCGCCATGAAGTCCTGGCAGGAGATGACCGAGAAGCTGGCCACCGACCTCGTCACCGACGTGCTGAACGACCCGGGCTGCGATGTCGTACAGCGCTTGGCCATACCGATGCCGATCAGCCTGATCGCCCAGATCCTCGGAATACCCGACACCGACATCGGCGACTTCCGCCGTTGGTCCGAACGCGCCGTCGGAGTCATGGACCTGACGCCCACGCTGTCCAGTCTCGTCGATGCGGCCAAGACGATGTCGGCGATGTTGGCGTTACAGCGTTATTTCACAGGCCAATTCGCCACGGGTGGACTCAAGGGGTCCAACACCGTGCTCGGGCGGCTCATCGAGCACAACACCGACGGCAGCCTCACCGACCGTCAGCTTCTGCTCATCGCCATCCACCTGCTGATCGCCGGCAATGAAACAACGACCAACCTGCTGGGCGGAATGTTCGACACGCTGGCCCGCCGGCCAGATCAGTACGACCTGATCCGCGCCAACCCCGACCTGATCCCGCTCGCGGTGGAGGAGCAGCTACGCATCACCACTCCCATCCAGAACCTCTACCGCTACACCCGGGCCGACTACCAAATCGGCGATGTCACCATCCCCACCGGATCACGCGTGCTGCTGTCCTTCGGCGCCGCCAACCGCGACCCCACCGCGTTCGACGACCCCGACGAGTACCGGGCCGACCGCGACCCGCGAACCCACGTCGCCTTCGGCTACGGCGCACATATGTGCCTGGGCGCACCGCTGGCCCGCATGGAAGCCCAAGCAGTGCTGCGGCAACTCGTCACCCGCGTCGCCCGAATCATTCCCGAGGGCGCGACGCAGTGGTCGACGCACAGCTCGCTCCGCGGACCGACCCACTTGCCGATCCGCCTCACCCCGGCCTGACATAGACCATTGCTTGTACGCCAACGAGACCCAGCCTCCTAGGGGCCCGCTTCGAGCACCCGAATCTCGCCCGTGGCGCCGTCGACCTCGACGAGGGCACCCGGTCGCAGGGACCGGGTCGCCCCCGCAACGTCGACCACACACGGGAAACCGAATTCGCGGGCCACCACGGCTGCGTGCGACATCGGGCCACCGAGCTCGGTCACCACGGCCGCGGCGTAGCAGAACGCGGCGGTGTACCCGACGTCGGTGACCTCGGCGACGAGAATCTCGCCCGGTTGCAGGTCGTCGATCGTCTCGGGCCGCACGATCCGCACCCTGCCACGCACCCGGCCGCCGCAGACGCCCACCCCGCGCAGGGTGTCCCCACCCGCCAGCGCCGGCGCCGACGTCGTGGTCGGCTGCCAGCTCCCGCTGAACACCGTCGGCGGAACGACACCGGCCAGCCGGCGCTGCTCGGACCGCCGCGCCGCCACCAGCTTCGCGACATCCGGTGGCAGAGCATCGAGTTCGTCGACCAGGAGATAGAACACGTCGTCGGCGCTTTCGAAGACCTCGGCGTCGACCAGCCGCCGGCCGTACTCGCGCAGCAGGCCACGCAGCACCCAATTGGCCCGCACCACTTTGTCGCGGCGGGTTTCGCGATCCCGCAATTGCCGCACCGCCAGAGCCGCGACCGGCTTGGCGTGCAACGGAATCGCCGGATGCACCGGCTGTGGCGTGGCAGCCGCGCTGAGGGTCTTGGTCACCATTCGGACCAGCAACTCCGGATCGTCGGCGTAACTCGTTGACAACATCTCGAGCTCCGCGGGGCCACGATGCCCGATCAGCGCCAGCTCGGCGAGCACCGCGGCGTGGAACTCGGGGGCGTCGACGGCCAGCTTGCCGAGGCGCTCCCCCGGTTCACCCAGCAGGCGAACCACGTCCGGATCGCGTTGTGCGGCAGCCGCCAACCGCTGCATGGCCTCCACCGACCGGGCACTGACGAGTTCCGGGCCGGCCTGCGGCGCGGTATCTCGTCCGCACAGGGCGCGCAACAACACGTTGTAGGCCGCGCACAGCAGGAACGAACCCGCCGCCAGCACCCAGCCGTGCACCACGTGGTCGCGCGCCAACAGGATCAGGCTGAGCAGCCGGCGGTCGTCGAGCCGGGTCAGGTCGTCGCCCGCGAGACGCTCCAACCGATCGACGTCCGCGACGAAGGCCTCGGTGTCTCCGGCCGAGCCGGCGCTCAGCCCGAGCAGGTTGACGCCGAATACCCCGATGTTGCGCAGGGTGCGCAATTGCCTTCGGGCACGGCCCGATTCCAGCGGTGGGCGCTCGTCGCCGAAGACCGGCAGGGACGCCATGCTCGGGCCGAAGAACCCACTGTTGCTGACCACCGTCGCCGGCTTGATGAAAGGAACGGTCTCGGCCATGAAATGCGCCGTCGTGATCGCGCCGTAGAGCCGGTGGGCGAACACCGCGACCATGCGCATGGCGATCTCGCGTTGGATCATCCCGCCCGGCCGCAGCCGCTCGGCGACGCACACGGCGCTGGCCCGCAGCCCGCGCACCGTCGCCGATGCCGACGACGGCGAGAACGGGCCGGGCAGCGCCTCGGACAAGTTGGTCGCCAGGAATGTCGGGAAACGCGGGTCTATCGGCGTATCGAACTCGCCGTTGACCCCTCCCGGCCCGGCCAATACCGGCGCAACACCGTCCTTCGCGGGGGCATCGACGGCGGGCAGATCCTGGATATGGGCGAGGCGCCACGGCAGCGACAGCACCCGCTTGCCCAGCGTGACCCGCCCGCGCACCGCCAGCGCGAGGTCGTCGACGCATTCGTCGGAGTTCCACGCCGGCTGGTATCCCCATTCCTCGCGCAGGCGTCTGGTATCCATCGGCGGCGCGCTCTGCACGAGTGCCAGTTCGGCGAACGGGGCAACCATCGGCACGACCGGCCGCCCGAGGGCGGCCGCGATCCGCCGGAATGTCGGCGCGCCTGACGCCGCGAGATTTATTGTCTGGCTTTTGATTTCGGTGTCGAGGACCGCGCGCGTCAGTAGCGCGAGCGCGTCGTCGAGGTGGACCAGCTGAACGGGACGATCGGCGAATCGTCCGGGAAACGCCGGCAGGGCAAAGACGCGGCGCACCCAGTTGTCGACGCCGCGACCGGCGATGAGCGCGCAGCGAATCGCCACCGATTCGGCCTCGGCTCCGGCGAGCAGCTGTTCGACGCGCGCCCGCTGCCACCCATCGGTGGACGTCGGGTTCAGCGTGTCGCATTCGGTCTTCGGGGCATCTCCCCCGCCGTAGACGTGTGCCGACGACGGGAAGACGATGCGCCGGGTTCCGGCTTCGGCCATCGCGTCGAGGACGTTGCGCGTCCCGCCGATGTTGACCTGCTCGCTGTTGCGGGCCCACGCGCAATGCGCGACGACGTCCGCGCGGGTGACGGCGCGCCTGACCGCGTCGGCGTCCCGGATGTCAGCGACGACGAATTCGGCAGCGCTCGACCAACTTTCGGGCCGGTGCCGGGCGATGCCGACGACTTCGTGGCCCTGGCTGAGCAACCGGGCGGCGAGTCCGCGGCCGAGCACACCGCCGGCCCCGGTGACCGCAATCCTCACGGGCTACTCCCGAACATGCCTATTCGCCGTCATCGTCGTTCAGCAAGGCCGCGTTGACCAGGGCGTCGAGATCCATGTCCGCGATGTCCTTTTCGGAAGTCGCCGCGGGCGCCGCCGGACCGCCGGTGTCGGCTTCGTTCGCCAACGCCAGCAGCAGTTCCAGCACCCCGGCCTGACGCAGCCGCTTGACCGGAATGGATCCCACCACGCGCTGGATCTCGGCCTCCCCGGGCGCCGCGGCCGGGGTCTGCTGCTCCGAGCTGCCGACGAGTTCCCGGTACATGTAGCCGGCCAGCGCGGCGGAGTTCGGGTAGTCGAAGATCAGCGTCGGCGAAAGCGGAAGCCCTGTCGCGGATTTCAACCGGTTGCGCATCTCGACGGCGGTGAGCGAGTCGAAGCCCAACTCCTGGAACGCCCGGTCCGGATCGATCGACTCGGGGCTGGAGCTGCCCAGCACCGTGGCGATGTTGGAGCGCACCAGGTCCAGCAGCACCGCCTGTTGCTCGTCTTCGGGCAGGCCGTCGAGGCGCTGCAGCAGAGCCGACTTCGATTTCGCCGCGGCCAGCGAGTCGTCGACCTGCCGGCGCGTCGGCGCGTTGATCAGATCGACGAACATCGGCGGCAACGTGCCGTTGTCGAATTTGACCCGCAGCGCCGCCAGGTCGATGTGGGCGGGCAGCAGGAACGGCTCGTCGACGATCAGGGCGGTGTCCATCAACTCCAGCGCCTCGTCGGAGGACATCGCGACGATGCCGTCGCGGCCGAACCGGGCCCGGTCGGCGGCGCCCAGCGCGCCGGTCATCGCGCTGGTCTGATCCCACAGCCCCCAGGCCAGTGATATCGCCGGGAGTCCCTGGTTCCGCCGGTGCACGGCCAGCCCGTCCAGGAAGGAGTTGGCGGCGGCGTAGTTGGCCTGGCCGGACGCGCCGGCCAGCCCGGCCATCGACGAAAACAGCACGAACGCAGACACATCGAGGTCGCGGGTGAGCTCGTGCAGGTTCCACGCCGCGTCGACCTTGGCGTGCAGCACCGCCTCGACGCGTTCCGGCGTCAGCGACGAGATCACCGCGTCGTCGAGCACGCCGGCCGCGTGGATCACGCCGGACAGCGGCCGCTGCACCGGGATGTCGGCGAGCACCTTGGCGACGGCCTCGCGGTCCGCGGCGTCGCAGGCGACCACCTGCACCTGGGCACCGGCCGCGGTCAACTCGGTCACCAGCTCCGCGGCGCCCGGCGCGTCGAGGCCGCGCCGGCTCATCAGGACCAGGTGGCGCGCGCCGTGCCGGGACACCACGTGGCGTGCCAACGCCGAACCCGCCATCCCGGTCGCGCCGGTGATCAGCACCGTGCCCGCCACCCAGGCGTCGGGCATGCTCATCACGACCTTGCCGACGTGCCGGGCCTGGCTCAGGTACCGCAACGCCGCGGGTGCGCGCCGGACGTCAAACCTGGTGACCGGCAACGGTTGTAGCACGTCGTCGCCGAACAGCGCCGCCAACTCGTCGAGCAGCGCCGCGATGCGCTCCGGTCCGGCCTCGAAGAGATCGAAGGCGCGGTAGCGCACACCGACGTGGTCGCGGGCGACGGCCCCGGGCTCGCGGATGTCCGTCTTGCCCATCTCCAGGAACATCCCGCCCGGGGCGACCAGCCGCAGCGAGGCGTCCACGAAGTCGCCGGACAGCGAGTCGAGCACCACGTCGACGCCCCGCCCACCGGTGACCGCCCGGAACTTGTCCTCGAAGTCGAGGCTCCGCGAGTCGGCGATGTGGTCGTCGTCAAACCCCATGGCCCGCAAGGTGTCCCACTTGCCGCGGCTGGCCGTCGCGAACACCTCCAGGCCGAGATGGCGGGCCAGCTGCACCGCCGCCATGCCCACCCCGCCCGCAGCCGCGTGCACCAGCACCCGCTGGCCGGGCTTGACGCCGGCAAGGTCGACGAGGGCGTAGGACGCCGTGGCGAACACGACCGACGCGGTCGCCGCGGCGGTGTGTGACCATCCGGCCGGCACCTTGACCAGTAGCCGCTGGTCGGTGGTGGCGATCGTCCCGGTGCCGTCGGGGAAGAGGCCCATGACGCGGTCGCCCACCGCGAAACGCGCCACACCCGAAGCGATCTCGACCACAACACCCGAGCCCTCGATACCCATGACGGCATCGGGGTCGGGGTAGAGGCCCAGCGCGATCATGACGTCGCGGAAGTTGGCCGCGATGGCCGACAGGGCGACCCGCACCTGACCGGGGCCCAGCGGCGTGTCGGCATCGGGGATCCGCTCCAGCCGCAGGTTCTCGATCGTGCCGTGGCTGCTCATGCCGAGCCGCCATGGCCCGTCGTCGGGCGGCACCAAAAGGCCGCCGACGCCGCGGCTGCCGTGCACCCGCGCGGTGTAGACCGTCCCGCCCCGCAGCACCACCTGCGGCTCGGCGGGGGCCAGTGCCGCGGCAATCGCGTCGGCGTCCAGCGGCGCATCGGTGTCGACGAGGACGATGCGGCCGGGGTGCTCGGTCTGCGCCGACCGCACCAGCCCCCACACCGCCGCGCCCGCCAGGTCGGTGACGTCCTCCCCCGGCAGCGCCATCGCGCCGCGGGTCGACACCACCAGCGTTCCGGCGCCGTCGCGGGCCAGCCACGACTGCAACACCGGCAGCACCGCGCGGGTGGCCGCGTAGACGTCCGTCACGACGTCGCCGGCCACCGGCGATGATTCGAACAGCACCGCCGATCGTTCGGTGTTCTCCGGCGGCTCGAGTTCGGTTGCCCCCCAAGCGGACAACGAGACCGGCTGCACCGCGGTGAGCGGCTGAGCCGACCAGACGACCTCGAAGAGCCGGTCCGGCCCCGAATTCGACACCGCCGCCAACAGCTGCTGATCGGTGACCGGCCGGGCCACCATCGACGCCACCGAGAGCACCGGCAGCCCCAACCCGTCGGCCAGCTCGATCGACACGGCCGACTCGCCCACCGGCATGATCCGCGCCCGCACCGCCGCCGCGCCCGCGGCGTGCAGCGACACCCGCTGCCACGAGAACGGCACCAGCATCGAACCCTCGGCGAGCTCGGCGTCGTCCGATGCCAGGATCACCGCGTGCAGCGCGGCGTCGAGCATCGCGGGGTGCACCCCGAAGCCGGTCACCGACACTCCGGCGTCCTCGGGCAGTGCGACTTCGGCGAACACCTCATCGCCGCGGCGCCACATGGACTTCAGGCCGCGGAATGCGGGCCCATACCCGTAGCCGCGCTCGGCAAGTCGCTCGTACCCGTCGCCGATATCCACCGGGACGGCCCCCACCGGCGGCCACGCCGACAGGTCCGCGGCGGGGTGCGCCGAGCCCGCGCGCAGCACGCCCTCGGCGTGCAGCGACCAGCCCGAGCCGGCGTCGCCACGCGAGAACACCGACACCGCACGGGCGCCCGAGTCGTCCGGACCGCCGACCACCACCTGAACCGCGACCGAACCACCGGCCGGCAACACCAGCGGCGCGGCCAGGTTCAGCTCGTCGACGAGCCCGCAGCCCACCTCGTCGCCGGCGCGGATCGCCAGCTCGACAAACCCGGCGCCGGGGAACAGCACGACGCCGCCGACGGCATGGTCGTTGAGCCAGCCCTGAGTGCTCGGCGACAACCGACCGGTCAGCACCACGCCGCCGGAGGCGGGCAGCTCCACCACCGCGCCCAGCAGGGCGTGTTCACCGGCGGCCAGCCCCAGCCCGGTGGCGTCGGCGGGCGCACCGTCGCCGGACAGCCAGAAGCGCCGTCGTTCAAAGGCATACGTGGGCAGCTCGACGAGGCTGCCGGTCCCCACCACCGCGCGCCAGTTGACGTCCATGCCGGCGACGAACCCGTGCGCGACGCCGGTGGTCAGGGTAACCGGCTCCGGTCGGTCCTTGCGCAGCGCCGACATCGTCGTGACGGGGGCATCCGGTAGCGATTCCTCGATCGCGGCCGTCAGCCCGCCGCTCGGCCCGACCTCGAGGAAGCGGGTGGCGCCGGCCGAGTGCACGAAGCGCACACTGTCGGCGAACCGCACCGCCTCGCGGACGTGCCGCTTCCAGTACGCCGCGGAGGCGAAGTCGTCCCCCGCCGGCTGCCCGGTGACGTTCGAGACGATCGGAATGGTGGGCTTGCCGACGGCGAGCCCGGCGGCGACGGTGCCGAATTCGTCGATCATCGGGTCCATCAGCGGGGAGTGGAATGCGTGCGAGACGGCGAGCCGGTGGACGCGGCGGCCGTCGGCGCGGAGTTGGTCCGCGACCTCGACAACCGGGCCTTCGGCGCCCGAAATCACCACCGAAGCAGGCCCGTTGACCGCCGCGATGCCCACGCCGGCTTCTTGGAACGGCGTCAGCAGCGGCCGCACCTCGTCTTCCGTGGCCTGCACGGCGATCATCGCCCCACCCGGCGGCAGCGCCTGCATGAAGCGGCCCCGGGCGGCGACCAGGACGGCGGCGTTCTCCAGCGACAGCACACCGGCGACGTGCGCGGCCGACACCTCGCCTATCGAGTGGCCCAGCACGAAATCGGGGCGCACGCCCCACGACTCGAGCAGGCGGAAGATGGCGACTTCCACGGCGAACAGGGCTGGCTGGGCGAATTCGGTGGTGTGCAGCGCAGTTTCGTCGCTGCCCCACATCACGTCGCGCAGCGGCCGCAGCAGGTGCTGGTCCAGCTCGCCCACCGCCGTGTCGAACGCCTCGGCGAACACCGGGTAGGCCGCGTGCAATTCCCTTCCCATGCCGAGTGTTTGGGCGCCCTGGCCGGGGAAGACGAAGACGGTCTTGCCGGGCGTTGCCGTGCCCTGGACGACGGATCCGGTCTCACCGGCGGCCAACTCGTCGAGGCCGGCCAGCATCCCGTCGTGACCACCGCCGACCACCACGGCGCGCTGCTCGAAGTTTGTGCGGCCCGCCAGGGACCACGCGACGTCGGCGACGTCGAGTTCGGTGTGCCGGCGCAGGTGCTCAGCCAGCCGACCGGCCTGAGAAGCCAACGCGGGCAATGACTTTGCCGACACCGGCCACGGCACCACCGGCAATGTGGCGTGTTCCGGGACGGGCGCGGCCTCGGCCGTGACGGCCTCGATGATCACGTGCGCGTTGGTGCCGCTGATCCCGAAGGATGACACCCCGGCGCGGCGCGCATGGCCGTTCGCGGGCCACGGTTGCGCCTCGGTCAGCAACGACACCGATCCCATCGCCCAGTCCACGTGCGGGCTGGGCTCGTCGACATGCAGCGTCGCCGGCAACATCTCGTGACGCATCGCCAGCACCATCTTGATCACCCCGGCCACACCGGCCGCGGCCTGCGTGTGACCCATGTTCGACTTGATCGACCCCAGCCACAGCGGCTGTGCCCTCTCTTGACCGTAGGTCGCCAACAACGCCTGGGCCTCGATCGGATCGCCCAAAGTCGTTCCGGTGCCGTGACCCTCGACCGCGTCGACCTCGGCGGGCGACAACCCCGCGTTGGCCAGCGCGGCGCGCACCACCCGCTGCTGCGAGGGACCGTTGGGGGCGGTCAACCCGTTGGAGGCGCCGTCCTGGTTGATCGCCGAACCCCGCACCACCGCCAGCACGGGATGGCCGAGCCGGCGTGCGTCGGACAACCGCTCGACCACGAGCATGCCGCCGCCCTCGGAGAACCCGGTGCCGTCGGCCGCGCCGGCGTAGGCCTTGCAGCGGCCGTCCGCCGACAACCCGCGCATGCGGCTGAACTCCACGAAGATGTCGGGCGTGGCATTGACCGTGACGCCGCCGGCCAGGGCGAGGTCGCATTCGCCCGAACGGAGCGATTGGGCCGCCATGTGCAGCGCGACCAACGACGACGAGCACGCCGTGTCCACCGACACCGCCGGGCCCTCCAGCCCCAGCGCGTACGAAATCCGTCCCGACGCCACGCTCGACGACTGCCCGGTCAGCCGGAAGCCTTCCGTGGCCGGGGCGGCGCCGATGCCGTAGCCCTGCGTGTAGACACCCGCGAACACGCCGGTGGCGCTGCCGCGCAATCCGCCGGGCTCGATTCCGGCGCGCTCCAAGGCTTCCCAGGACAACTCGAGGAACAGCCGCTGCTGGGGATCCATGGCCAGCGCCTCGGTGGGCGTGATGCCGAAGAACGCGGGATCGAAATCGGCGACACCGTCCACGAAGCCGCCGGTGCGGGTGTAGCAGGTGCCCGGAACGTCGGGATCCGGGTTGTACAGCCCGGCCAGGTTCCACCCGCGATCGGTCGGGAAATCCGAGAGCACGTCGCGACCCTCGGCCAGCATGGCCCACAGATCGTCGGGCGAAGCCACGCCGCCCGGGTAACGGCACGACATGCCGACGATCGCGATGGGATCGTCGTCGGTGGCGCGAAGGACGGGAGCCTGCTTGATTTCCTGCGGCACTCCGGCGAGTTCGGTGCGCAGGTAGCCGGCCAGGCCGTTGGGCGTCGGGTAGTCGAAGATGAGCGTTGGCGAAAGGGCCAACCCCGTCGCGGTTTTGAGCCGGTTGCGCATTTCGACCGCCGTCAGCGAGTCGAAGCCCAACTCCTGGAACGCCTTGTCCGGGTCGATCGCCTCGGCGCTGGTGTTGCCCAGCACCGTCGCGATGTGCGAGCGCACCAGGTCGAGCAGGACGGCGTGCTGCTCCGCCTCGGGCAGCCCGTGGAGGCGGTGCGCCAGCGCCGATTTCGACTTGGCGGCCGCCAGCGAGTCGTCGACCCGGCGCCGGGTCGGGGCGCTGAGCAGGTCGGCGAACATCGGTGGTACCGCGACGGCGTGGGCGCGCAGCGCACCGAGGTCGATCCGGGCGGGCGCCAGGAACGGCTCGTCGACGATCAGCGCGGTGTCGAACAACTCCATCGCCTCGGCCGACGACAGCGCCAGGATCCCGTCGCGGCCCAGCCGGGCGATGTCGGCCGCGCCCAGCCCACCGGTCATGTCGCTGGCCTGATCCCACAGGCCCCAGGCCAGTGAGATCGCGGGCAGCCCGTGCGCCCGCCGATGCGACGCCAACCCGTCCAGGAACGCGTTGGCCGCCGCGTAGTTACCCTGGCCCGACGAACCCACCAGCCCGGCCATCGACGAAAACATCACGAAGGCAGACAGATTCAGGTCGCGGGTCAACTCGTGCAGGTTCCACGCCGCGTCGGCCTTGGCGCGCAGCACCGCGTCGATGCGCTCCGGCGTCAACGAGGTGACCATCGCGTCGTCCAGCACGCCCGCGGCATGAATCACGCCGGAGAGCAACGGGATGTCGGCGATCACCCGTGCCAGCGCGGCGCGGTCCGCCGCGTCGCACGCGGCCACCCGGACCCGGGCGCCGGTCGCCTCCAGCTCGGCGACCAGTTCGGCCGAGCCGGGCGCGTCCGCGCCCCGGCGGCTCAGCAGCACCAGGTCGCGGACGCCGTGGTGCCCCACCAGGTGGCGGGCCAGCGCCGAACCCGCCATGCCGGTGCCGCCGGTGATCAGCACCGTGCCCGCACTCAGCCCGGCACCGGGCGCAGAAGGCAACGTCATCACGACCTTGCCGATGTGGCGGGCCTGGCTCAGGTAGCGCAGCGCGGCGCGCGCGCGGCGCACGTCAAACGTCGTGACCGGCAACGGCTTGAGGATCCCGGCCTCGAACAACCCGGCGAGCTCCAGCATCCACTGATGCATCCGGGGGCGGCCGGGCTCGAACAGGTCGAAGGCCCGGTAGCGCACACCCGGGTATTCCCGGGCGACCGCACCCGGGTCGCGGATGTCGGTCTTGCCCATCTCCAAGAACACGCCGCCCGGGGCGACCAGCCGCAGCGAGGCATCGACGAATTCGCCTGCCAGCGAGTCGAGCACCAGGTCCACGCCTCGCCCGCCGGTGACCGCCCGGAACTTGTCCTCGAACTCCAGGCTGCGGGAATCCGAGATGTGGTCGTCGTCGAAGCCCATGGCCCGCAAGGTGTCCCACTTGCCGCGGCTGGCGGTGGCGAACACCTCCAGGCCCAGATGCCGGGCCAGCTGAACCGCGGCCATCCCCACGCCGCCGGCGGCGGCGTGCACCAGCACCCGCTGCCCGGGCCGCACCTCGGCCAGGTGGATGAACGCCATGTACGCGGTGGTGAAAACCGCGGAGATGCCGGCGGCTTCGGCGTAGGACCAGTCGGCCGGCATCGGCAGCAGCAGGCGCACGTCGCCGGGCACCAGCGTGCCGCTGCCGTCGGGAAAGAATCCGTACACCGAGTCGCCGACGGCGAACTCGGTGACCCCGGGCCCCACCTCGACCACCACGCCGGCGCCTTCGCCGCCGAGCAGGGCGTCGTGGGTGAACATGCCCAGGGTGATCATGACGTCGCGGAAGTTGGTCGCGATGGCGCGCAAAGCCACCCGGACCTGGCCCGGTTCCAGCGGGGCGTCGGCGCCCGGAACCGGCTCCAGTTGCAGGTTTTCGAAGGTGCCCGCGCTACTGATGCCGAGCCGCCAGGGCCCGTCCGCCGGGGGCGCCATGATGCCGTCGACGGCGCGGCTGCCGCGTACCCGCGCGGTGTACGCCTTGCCGTCGCGCAGCAGCACCTGGGGCTCTCCGGCGGCGAGGACGGTCGCGACCGCGTTATCGTCAAGCGCCGCATCGGAATCCACCAGCACGATGCGCCCGGGATGCTCGGTCTGCGCCGACCGGACCAGCCCCCACACAGCCGCGCCGGCCAAATCGGTCACGTCGTCCCCCGGCACCGCCATCGCGCCTTGCGTCGCGACGACCAGGACCCCGGAGTCGTGCTCGGTCAGCCAGGATTGCACGGCGGCCAGCGCCCGGTGCGTCCGCTCGTATGATCCGGCGACCGGATCGTCGCCGGCCGCAACCGATTCGAATACCTCGTGGGAGGGCGGCTCGGCGTTGGTGTTGAGCGTCGCGGGCGACCAGTGCACCTCGAACAACCGGTCCGGGCCCGCGCCCGACACCGCCGCGCGCAGCTGCTGCTCGCTGACCGGACGGGCCACCATCGCCCGCACCGAGAGCACCGGCAGGCCCAGCCCGTCGGCGAGCTCGATGGACACCGTCTTCGAGGCCGCCGAACTTCCGGCCGGCGCGATGCGGGCGCGGACGGCCGAGGCGCCCGCGGCGTGCAACGTCACGCCCTGCCAGGAGAACGGCAACACCACTTCGTCGGTCTGGCCGGCGATTTGGTCGGCCACCGCCAGGGCGTGCATCGACGCGTCGAGCAGGGCGGGGTGCAAGCCGAACCCGTTGACGCCGCCGGCGGCGTCCGGCAGCCGCACCTCGGCGAAAACCTCGTCGCCGCGGACGTATGTGGCGGTCATCCCCTGGAACGCGGGGCCGTAGCCGTACCCGAGCGCCGCCAACCGCGCGTAGCAGTCGGCGGCGTCGGCCGCGACCGCGCCCGCCGGCGGCCACACCGACAGCTCCGCGACCGGCTCGACCGACCCTGTGCTGAGGATGCCCTCGGCGTGGCACACCCAGCCGGCGCCGGCGTCGGCGCGCGAGAAGATCGACACGCTGCGCCGGCCGCCATCCTCCTCGGCGCCGACCACGACCTGCACGGCCACCGAGCCGGACCCGGAACCCTTGTCCGGCAACATCAACGGCGCCTGCAGCGTCAGTTCGTCGACCGTCGCACAACCGACCTCGTCGCCGGCGCGGATCGCCAGCTCCACGAATCCGGCGCCGGGGAACACGGCCACACCGGATACGGCGTGGTCGGCCAGCCAGCCGTGCAGGCTCGGCGACAACCGGCCGGTCAGCACCACCCCGCCCGAGGCCGGCAACTCGACGACCGCGCTCAGCAGCGGGTGCTCGCTGGTCGCCAGCCCCAGGCCTGCGGCGTCCGCGGCGATGCCCTCGCCGGACAGCCAAAACCGCCGGCGGTCGAAGGCGTAGGTCGGCAGCTCCACAAAGCCGGCGCCGCCCAGCACGCCCCGCCAATCCATGCCCACCCCCGCGGCGAACGCGGTCGCCGCGGAGGTCAGGAACCGCTCGAGCCCACCGTCGTCGCGGCCCAGCGTGGGAACGACGATCGCTTCGGTGTCTCCGGCACAAGCGTTGGCGGTGTCTTCGATCCCGGCGATCAGCGCGGGGTGCGGGCTGGATTCGATGAACGTTCGGTACCCGTGCTCGCACGCGCTGCGCACCGCCTGGTCGAACTGAACGGTCTGCCGGATGTTGCGATACCAGTACTCTGCGTCCAAACCGGCCGTGTCCAAACGGTTTCCGGTCACGGTGGAGAAGAAGGCCGTGCGCGAGGACCGCGGCTCGATTCCGGCCAGAACCTCGGTGAGCTCGCCGCGGATCGCCTCGACCTCGACCGAGTGCGAGGCATAGTCCACGTCGATCCGCCGAGTGCGCAGTTCGAGGTCGGCGCAGAAGCCGACGAGTTCGTCCAGCGCCGCGCCGTCACCGGACACCACGACGGCGGACCGGCCGTTGACGGCGGCGATGCTGACCCGGCTGCCATAGGGCGCCAACAACTCTCGCGCCCGTTCGGTGCTGCACGCGATGGACAGCATGCCACCCGGGCCGGCCAGCGACCTCAGCAGCTTGCTGCGCAACGTGACCACCCGCGCCGCATCCCGCAACGACAGCGCACCGGCCACGTAGGCCGCCGCGATTTCGCCCTGCGAGTGCCCGATCACCGCGTCGGGACTCACCCCGACCGACTTCCACAGTTCGGCCAGCGACACCATCACCGCGAACAGCACCGGCTGCACGACGTCCACGCGGTCCGGGGCCGGTGCGCCGGGCGCGCCGCGCAGCACGTCGGTCAGCGACCAGTCGACGAATTCGGCGAAGGCCTGCGCGCACGCCTCGATCTGTTGCGCGAAAATTGTTGCGGTGTCGAGCAATTCGACACCCATGCCGGCCCATTGGGAACCCTGGCCGGGGAAGACGAAGACGGTCTTGCCCGCGGGCGCGGCGGTGCCGCGAATGACCGACATGGGCGCCTCGACGTCAGAGGCGGCCAGCTCGTCCAGGCCGGCCAGCAACCGGTCCCGGTCGCCGCCGACCACGACGGCGCGGTGCTCGAAGGCGGTCCGGCCGGCCAGGGTCCACGCCACGCCGGCGACATCGAGATCGCCCTGGGCGCGCACATGAGCGGCGAGCCGGGCGGCCTGAGACCGCAACGCGGGCACAGACTTTGCCGACACCGCCCACGGCACCACCGCGGGCTTCGGGCCGGGCTGCGGCACCTCGACCGCGGGGACGGCCTCCACGATCACGTGCGCGTTGGTCCCGCTGATCCCGAACGACGAGATGCCCGCCCGCCGAGCCCGGTCGCCGGCCGGCCAGGGCCGCGCCTCGGTGAGCAACGACACCGCGCCCGCCGACCAGTCCACGTGCGGGCTGGGCCGATCGACGTGCAGGGTGGCGGGCAGCGTCTCGTGGCGCATCGCCTGCACCATCTTGATCACGCCGGCGACACCCGCGGCGGCCTGCGTGTGGCCCATGTTCGACTTGATCGAGCCCAGCCACAGCGGCTCGCTGCGGTCCTGACCGTAGGTCGCCAGCAACGCCTGGGCTTCGATCGGGTCCCCCAGCGTCGTGCCGGTGCCGTGGCCCTCGACCACATCCACGTCGGCCGTCGACAACCCGGCGTTGGCCAGCGCGGCGCGCACCACCCGCTGCTGCGACGGGCCGTTGGGCGCGGTCAGCCCGTTCGACGCGCCGTCCTGGTTGACGGCGGAACCCCGCACCACCGCGAACACCGGGTGGCCCAACCGCTGGGCGTCCGACAACCGTTCGACGACCAGCATGGCGCCGCCCTCGGACCAACCGACCCCGTCGGCCGCGCCGGCGTAGGCCTTGGAGCGGCCGTCGGGCGCCAGCCCACGGTGGCGGCTGAACTCCACGAAGACCGTCGGCGTGGCGTTGACCGTCGCGCCGCCGGCCAGGGCCAGGTCGCACTCCCCCGACCGCAGCGACTGCACCGCCATGTGCAGCGCGACCAGCGACGACGAGCACGCCGTGTCGACCGACACCGCCGGGCCCTCCAGACCCAGCACGTACGACACTCGACCGGAGGCGACGCTGGACGTCATGCCGGTGAGCCGGTAGCCCTCGATCTCCTCGGCCAACATGCCGTAGCCCTGCACGATGAGTCCGGCGAACACCCCGGTGGCGCTGCCGCGCAGCCCGCCGGGATCGATCCCGGCCCGCTCCAGCGCCTCCCAGGACAGCTCCAGCAGCATCCGATGCTGGGGGTCCATCGCCAGCGCCTCGCTCGGCGCGATGCCGAAGAACGCCGCGTCGAAGTCCGCGACGCCGTCCACGAAGCCGCCGCTGCGGGCGTAGGTCTTGTGGCGCGCGTCGGGATCGGGGTCGTACAGCCCCGCCACGTCCCAGCCGCGGTCGGTGGGGAACTCGGTGATCACGTCGCGGCCGTCGGCCACCATCCGCCACAGGTCTTCCGGCGTTTCGACGCCGCCGGGGAAGCGGCACGACATACCGACGATGGCGATCGGCTCGCTCGACCGCTCCAGCAGCGCACGGTTGGTGCGCTTCAGGCGTTCCACCTGGACCAGCGCCTTGCGCAGCGCCTCGGTCGCATGCTGGAGTTGGTCCGCCATCACTAACCTCGCCTAACCCTCACCCGGCAGGTGGCCGTCCGCAGCCGCCGGATGCGGCCCCGCTGAACGCCCTGGCCGAGTCGCGGAAGTTGCTGCACGAATCGGTCTCGTGGATTTTTCGACCAGCCCCAACAAGCTTCGTGCTGCTCTCCGACCCCAAGAATGTCGCTCGTGAGTATGGCCAACTCCGGCGCGATTTCAAAAACGTCCGACACTCCCGGCTGCTAGAGGAGGGCCGGCTTCGACTTGTACACCCGAGTACGGCTGGCCCGCCGCCCATGGCGCGACTGTACTCGGATACCCATCGGTAGTGGTCAGGCCCGGTCAGACGCCGGCTCGGCGCCAACCGTCGGCGGCACGGGCGGCCCGCATCAGCACGTCGCACAGCTCGCGCAGCTCGGTGTGCCCGGCTCCTTCGTCGAGCGCGGTGGCGACGTCCTCCGCCGCGCATCGCACCTGGTAGACGCGGTCGGAAAGATCGGCCGCATCGTCGGCCGACAACACCACCGCGTCAGGAGGCAACGCCGCTGCAGCACCCGCCTCGCCACGGGTCAACGACGCGCGCTGCTCGTAGGCCCGTTGCCGGCACGACTGCCGGCAGTACTGGCGGCGACGGCCCATTCCCGCGTCGGTCACGTCACGACCACACCAGCGGCACGGCTGCGGATGGGTGCGGCGGCTCACGCCAGCCGACTTTAGTCGGACGGGTTTGGGTTCCCGGTATCATTGAGGGTCGCGCCGCGTATGCCGCGTGTCGGCACGGGAACTACGCGGACCGCCTTAACGTTTGCTAAACGGACAGAATGGCATTGAGACAGCCCCAGCCCGAAGGACCTAAGGAGTAGCACCATGGCCGATCGCGTTCTGAGAGGCAGCCGCCTTGGAGCCGTGAGCTACGAGACCGACCGCAACCATGACCTCGCGCCGCGCCAGATCGCGCGGTATCGCACCGAGAACGGCGAGGAGTTCGAGGTCCCCTTCGCCGACGACGCCGACATCCCCGGCACCTGGCTGTGCCGCAACGGCATGGAGGGCACCCTCATCGAGGGCGACCTGCCCGAGCCGAAGAAGGTCAAGCCCCCGCGCACGCACTGGGACATGCTGCTCGAGCGTCGCACGGTCGAAGAGCTCGAAGAGCTGCTCAAGGAGCGCCTCGAGCTGATCAGGTCGCGCCGCCGCGGCTGACGCGCCGCCGTCGCGGCTAACTGCGGTCGTCGGCCCGGACGGCGCCCCGACGCACGCCACCGGTCCGCCGCCCGTCGACGCCCCACCGGGTGACCTTGACCAGCGCCTCACGGATGTTGGATCCGCTCATCTTGGAAACCCCGAGTTCGCGCTCGGTGAACGTGATCGGCACCTCGGCGATGACGAACCCGTTGCACACCGTGCGCCAAGTCAGGTCGATCTGGAAGCAATAGCCCTTGGAGTCCACCCCGTCGAGGCCTATCGTCTCGAGGACTTCCCGGCGGTAGGCCCGGTAGCCGGCGGTGATGTCGTGCACGCCGATGCCCAGCGCCAGCCGAGCGTAGGTGTTGGCCGTCCAGGACAGCGCCCACCGCCGCCACGGCCAGTTGCGCACCGCGCCCCCCTCGACATAGCGCGAACCGATGGCCAGGTCGGCGCCGGCGTCGACGGCGTCCAGCAAGAGGTGTAGCTGTTCGGGCGCGTGGCTGCCGTCGGCGTCCATCTCGACGAGCACCGAATAGTCCCGGCTCAAGCCCCAGGCGAAACCCGCCAGGTACGCCGCGCCCAGGCCGTCCTTGGCGGTGCGGTGCATCACGTGGACGCGGTCCGGGTCGGCCGCCGCCAGCTCGTCGGCGAGCCGGCCGGTGCCGTCGGGGCTGTTGTCGTCGACGATCAGCAGGTGCACGCCGGGGCACGCGTCCGTGAGCCGCCGGTGGATGACCGGCAGGTTCTCCCGCTCGTTGAACGTCGGGATGATCACCAGGACGCGCTCGCTGGGACGGCTGCGTGGGACCCGGGACGCCGGCTGGCCGGTGCTCATGTAGCTCCTCTGTCTCGCCCGAATTCAGGTTGGCCGCCCGCTTCGGGCGGAGTGTCGTCGTCGGCGCCCTCGTCCGGCGCAATGCCCTGCGCGGTCTCCGCGTCGCCCTCGTCGGGCGGGGGTTCGCCCGGGGGCGTATCGGCGCCTTCCGATTCGCCGCGAGGCCTAAACCTCAGGCGAGCCGGACGCACGAACCATCCATTCTGCCGTATTGCGACCAGAATGGCCGCCCCGGCCGCCGCCACCAGAACCCACTGCAGGATGGGGCCCCAGCGGGTCGCGGGCGTCAGCTTGGTCTTCAAGCGCACCTGCATGTCCAGGTAGGCGGGCGCGAAGAAGTCGGTGCGCGCCAGCTCGGCGCCGTCCGGGGCGATGACCGCGCTGATCCCGGTGGTGCCGGCGACCACGACGTACCGGTCGTGCTCGACCGCGCGGACCTTGGCGAACGCCAGCTGTTGTTCGCTCATCGTCTTGTTGAAGGTGGCGTTGTTGCTGGGCACCGCCAGCAGCTGCGCGCCGTTCAGCACCGCCTTGCGCGGCGCCCTGTCGAAGATCACCTCCCAGCACGTGGACACCCCGACCGGCACCCCGGCGATGTGCACCACCCCGCTGCTCTTGCCCGGCACCATGTGGCCGGCCCGGTCGGCGTACCCGGAGAGGTGCTTGAACAGCCACGGCATCGGCAGGTACTCGCCGAACGGCTGGACGATTTCCTTGTCGTGGCGGTCGGCCGGCCCGCTGACCGGGTTCCACACGATGACGGTGTTGGTGTAGGCGGAGGTTTCCGGCGTGCGGCCGGGCACGTCGAGCACGGTGCCGACCAGGATCGGCGCGCCGATGGCCGCGACGGCCCGGGCGACCTGCTCGGCGGCGTCGGCGTTGGTGAGGGGGTCGATGTCCGAGGAGTCCTCCGGCCAGATCACGAATTGCGGTTGGGGGGCCAACCCGGAACGCACGTCCTCGGCCAGCCGCAGCGTCTCTCGCACGTGGTTGTCCAGCACCGCCCGGCGTTGCGCGTTGAAGTCCAGGCCAAGCCGCGGCACGTTGCCCTGGACCGCCGCGACGGTGACCGAGGGCTCGCCGCCCGCTCCGGCGCCCGCGTGGCGCACCTGCGGCCAGATGATGACGGCGGCGAACAACACCAGGCAGATGCAGACGCCGGGGAGCACCACGGCCGGCGGCGCCTGGGTTTGCGTGGCTTCCGCCGCGCGACCGGTTTTCCACCACTGCGCGATCTCCAGCGCGATCGCGGTGGCGCTGAACCCCACCAGCACGACCGCCGTGGACAGCAACGCGACGCCGCCGAGCTGGACCAGCGGCAACAACGGGCCCTGCGTCTGGCCGAACGCCACCGCGCCCCAGGGAAAGCCGCCGAACGGGAAGATCGACTTCAGCCACTCCTGGGCGGCCCACACCAGCGCGAACCAGATCGGCCAGCCGGGCAGCCGCCGCACGACGACGGCGCCCAGACCGAAGAGACCGGGAAACAGCGCACAGGTCGTCGCCAATGCCAACCAGGGCACGGCGCCCACCAGCAAGCTGATCCACGGCAGCAGCGGAACGTAGAAGGCCAGACCGAACAGGAACCCGTAGCCAAAACCGCCCGCCGGCGTGGTCGTGGGACGCGTGAGCACCCACCCGAGCAGCGCCGCGGCGACGACGGCGCCCCACCACCAGTTCAGGGGCGCGAAGCCGGCCTGCATCAGCAGGCCGGCCCCGATGGCGAGCACCAGCCGCGGCAGCCGCGGCACCAGGGCCGCCCGAGCGCCGGGCAGCCGCCCGGCCGCCGCCGCGGCCAGACCTGCCAGCGCCCGGCGCGCGCGGGCGCCGCTGCCGTCGGCGCCGTCCGGTCCGTCCGGCGTCGCGTCCTGCCGCTCGATGCGGACCTCGACGGGCTCTTCGTCGCGCTCGGATTCGGCCTCTTCGCTGATCGGGTCCTCGGCGACCGGGAAGGCCTCCGGGCCCGGATCGGATCCCTCCTCGCGGCCGAACCACTCCCTAGCCATGGATGACAGCGCCTCGATGCACCGTCCGTCGGCAACGTGGCAGGGGGTCGGCCGCGCCCAGCCGCGGCAAGGCAGGCACCCGGGAGCGCGGATCGGTGGACCAGCGCTGCACCGCGTCGCGCGGTGCGTGGACGTCGAGGGTCCCGGTTTCCCAGACGACGTAGGAGGCCGGCGCGCCGGGCACCAGGGTTCCCGTCTGACCGTCCCGGACGCCGCCCGCCCGCCAGCCGCCGCGGGTGGCGGCGGCGAAGGCGGCCCGGGCCGACACCGCGCTCCCGGGGGTGCGGTGGTTTACGGCGGCGCGCACGCTCGCCCACGGGTCGAGGCCCGTAACCGGGGCGTCGGAACCGAGTGCGAGGGGCACGCCTTGGGATGCTAACAGCGCAAGCGGGTTGAGCCGCCCGCCTCGTTCGGCGCCCAGCCGCCGCGCGTACATGCCCTCGGCGCCGCCCCACAGCGCGTCGAAATTGGGCTGGACGCTGGCGATGACGCCCCAGGCGCCCAGTTTGGCGGCCTGCTCGGCGGTGACCATCTCCAGGTGCTCGAGGCGGTGCCCGCACCGGGCGACGGCGGCCACCCCGAGGTCGGCGACGACGCGTTCCAGCGCGGCGACCGCCGCCGAGACGGCCGCGTCGCCGATGACGTGGAATCCCGCGGTCACCTCCGCCTCGGTGCACGCCCGGACGTGGGCCTCGATGGCGTCGGGATCCAGGTAGCAGGTGCCGACGCGGTCCGGGGCGTCGGCGTACGGCTCGTGCAGCCAGGCGGTGCGCGAGCCGAGCGCCCCGTCGACGAACAAGTCGCCGGCCAGCCCGCGCGCCCCCGTTTCGTCTCTCAGCTCCCGCGCCTCGGCGGCCGTGGTCACCGCCTGACCCCAGTAGCCGACCACCTCGACGCCGTGCCCGAGGTCGCGCAGGCACAGCCAATCGTCGAGGCCGCCGATCTCGGGGCCGGCGCATTCGTGCACCGCGACGATGCCGCTCGCGGCGGCGGTCCGCAGCGCGGCCGTCCGGGCGTCGGTCAGCTGTTCGGGCGTCAGCAGGTCGCGGGCGACGGCCCGGACCAGGTGGTGGGCGTCGCCGGTCAGCGGCCGCTCGGGGCTGAATCCGGCCGCGGCCGGTAGCTCGTCGACCAGCCGTCGCAGCCCCGTCGATGCCAGCGCGGAGTGCACGTCGACGCGGGTCAGGTAGGCCGGCCGGTCACCCAGGACGGCATCGAGGTCGGCGGTGGCAGGCGGGTTGTTCTCGGGCCAGGACGATTCGTCCCAGCCGTGCCCCCAGACCGGGCGGCCCGGGTGGGCGGCGGCATAGTCGGCGATCATCCGGAGGCACTGGGCGCGCGACGCGGCGGTCCGCAGGTCCAGGCCGCTGAGCGTCAGGCCGGTCGCGGTCAGGTGGATGTGGCTGTCCACGAATCCCGGCGCCACGAACCCGCCGTCCAGATCCTCCACGTCGGCGCCCGGGAACTGGCCGCGCCCGACGTCGTCGCTGCCCAGCCAGGCGATGACGCCGCCGCGCACCGCCATGGCGGTCGCGTCGGGATGGGTCGGGCTGTGCACCCGCCCGCTGACGAGCAGCGTGATGGGCCCGTCCGGCGCGGACTGCCGCGGAGGCGGACGATCAGCGATTGTCACAGGCCAAAACTACGTGCGGCGACGGCCGGGGCGGTCAAGGCGATCACGAGGAGGGCTGACGCTAATCCCACCCCGGGTGTCCCGGGAACCCTCCGCGCGGCTCGTCGGGCAGGGCGGGCGCGCGGAAGTCGCGCACGTCGACGACCTCGCCGTCGATGTAATCGGTGCCCGGGCTCGGGTAGCCGCGGCTACCGGGGCGGAACAACGTCGCGTCGGCGATCAGCGGCATCCGCCGGCGCAGGCCGCGCATCCCGATCGCGGCCAGGGCGGGTCCGGCGGCTCTGCGCACCGGCGGCACCAGCAGCGACAGTCCCAACGCCGTGGTCACCAGCCCCGGAACCAGGATGAGGAGGGTGGCCACCGTGACCATCGCCCCCTCACTCATGGCGTCGCGCGGCTCGGTCACGCCGGACCGCAATTGCCCGATCTGGCGAAGCAGCTGAGAACCCGCCATCGGCGCGAGCAGGCCCCACCCCAGCAGGAGGGTGGCCAGCAGCGCCAGCAGGGTCCAGCCCCATCCGACCGTCGAGACCAGGGCGATGACCACGGCCAGCTCGACGACGGCGTAGATCAACAACAGCCGCGACAGCATGTCTGGCCAACGTCTGCGCGCGGTCCCCGAGTTCCCCTGGTGGCGCCGGTCTCGGCTGCAGTTAGATGACGCTATGACAACGATTGAGATCGACACCCCCGACGGACCGATCGATGCGCTGCTGAACGTTCCGCAGGGGCAGGGCCCGTGGCCGGGTGTGGTGGTGATCCACGACGCGGTGGGCTACGGCCGGGACAAGCAGGCCACCAACGAGCGCATCGCGCGGGCCGGGTACCTGGCGCTCACCCCGAACATGTACGCCCGCGGCGGCCGAATCCGTTGCATCGCCCGGGTGATGCGGGAGATGCACGCGCAGCGCGGCCGCGCCCTCGACGACATCCTGGCGGCGCGCGACCACCTCAAGTCGATGCCCGAGTGTTCCGGAGGCGTCGGCATCGCGGGATTCTGCATGGGCGGCCACTTTGCCCTCGTCATGTCGCCCAAGGGTTTCGGCGCCTCCGCGCCGTTCTACGGCACCCCGCTGCCCCGCGACCTCGGCAAGACCCTGGACGGGGCGTGCCCGATCGTGGCGAGCTTCGGCGGCCGTGACCCGCTCGGGCGCGGGGCACCCGAAAAATTCCGGGAGGTGACCGCGGCCAAGCAGATCACCACCGACACCAAGGTCTACCCCGGCGTCGGGCACAGCTTCGCGAACAGCCTTCCCGCCGAACCGCTGCTTCGCATCGCGGGTTTCGGCTACGACGCGGCCGCCACCGAAGACGCGTGGAAGCGCGTGTTCGCGTTCTTCGGCGAGCATCTGGCGGCCGGGGCAACCACGTAGCACCGTGGGCGGGCATCACTTCAGCTTCCGCGACAGCACCGTCGCGAAGGTGTGCGTGTCGCCGGGCCAGCGCGCCGACACGTAGCCGCCGTCGTCAACGACGAACGCCGGGCGCGGGTCGGTGGCGGTGTCGCGCACCATCCCCGACGACTTGAGCCAGCGGTGCGGCGTGCCGGGGGCCACGTCCCGGAAATCCGCCGGATCTTTCAGGGCGCGGGTGACTTCCGACTGCACGGACATGTACCCGGCGGGCTGGCCGGGCTCCTCGGTGTAGGTCCGGTAGTAGTCGCGATCCCAGAATCGGGTGCGGCGGGTGAGCTTCCAGGCGGTGGCCTCCATCGCCCACGTCAGCGCCGTGGTCTTGCGCCCGTAGAGCACCGAGCGGCCGGTGGCGGGGTCGATGCTGCGGGCGGCGAGCAGCACGCCATGACAGATCGCGGCCACGATCAGCCCGCGGGCGAACGCCTCGGCGACCAGCCGGTGCAGGATGTCGCTGTCGACGTAACTGCGCATCCCGCGGGCGCGATGCCCGCCCGGCAGCAGCAGCGCGTCGATGCCGTCGAGCCCGGCTTGCGACCAGCTGAGCGGGTGCCGGAACTCCTTGGATCCCAGCATCTCTCGGTATGCGGTGCGCCCGTCCTTGTTCGCCCGCAACACCAGGCCGATCAGCGGGACCGCGCCCAGCACCGGCAGGGCCGACCACACGTCCAGGCCGCGGCCGGTCACCATGATGTCGTCAGCCGCGCCGGGCGCGCCGCTCTCGGTGGCGAACACCACCCGGTGGCCGTCGCGGGTCAACACGCGCCAGCTGACCGCGACCTCGGTCGGGTCGAAGTCGCGATCCGGGACGGGGATCAGGACGGTGCCCATGCGGGTTCAGGTGTGGGCCACTTTGAGCTCGAGACCGACGTTGTTGTCCATGCCGCCACGCAGCTTGCTGGCGAAGTTGAAGACCTTGCCCACGATGCCGTAACGCTGCCCGATCGCGTCGTAGACGGCCGCCGTCTGCGACTTGTCCAGGATGGCCGCGGTGCCCTCGACGGCCTCGCTGGTCGGGCGGCCCCGCATGGTGCAGGTGGCCAGCGTCACCCGCGGCGTGTTGCGGATCCGCTTGACCTTCCACGACTTGGCCTCGGTGATGACGAGCAGCCGGTCGCCGTCGGCCGCGGCCCAGACCGGTACCGGCTTGGGCCGGCCGTCCTTGGTGAACGTGGTCAGCAGGATGTATTGCGCCTTGGCGAGGTCGGCGAAGGTGGGCGTCACGGTCTCAACTTAGCCCGGCAGCCCGCTCGTGCCGAGTGTGCGGCCAGCTTCACGTTCGGTGCCGAGCGTGCGGCCGGCTTCACACTCGCGCGGGCTCGCCGGGGGAACTAGCCCTCCAGGTCACCCTCGCTCTCGAGCAGCGCCCGGCGCAGGCCGTCGAGCGTCTCCGGATGCGGCTGCGCCCACATGCCGCGGCCGGCGGCCTCCAGCAGCCGCTCGGCCATGCCGTGCAGCGCCCAGGGGTTGGATTCCGCCATGAACTTGCGGTTCTCGGCATCCAGCACGTATCGCTCGGTCAGCTGCTCGTACATCCAGTCCGCCATCACCCCCGCCGTGGCGTCGTAGCCGAACAGGTAGTCCACCGTCGCGGCCATCTCGAAGGCGCCCTTGTAGCCGTGCCGGCGCATTGCCGCCATCCAGCGCGGGTTGACCACGCGGGCGCGGAACACCCGGGTGGTCTCCTCCGACAGGGTGCGGGTGCGGATCGCGTCGGGCCGGGTGTTGTCGCCGATGTAGGCGGCCGGCGCCCGCCCGGTCAGGGCGCGCACCGTGGCGACCATGCCGCCGTGGTACTGGAAGTAGTCGTCGGAGTCGGCGATGTCGTGCTCGCGGGTGTCGGTGTTCTTGGCGGCCACCGCGATCCGCCGGTACTGGCGGTTCATGTCGTCGACGGCCTCGCGCCCGTCCAGGTCGCGCCCGTAGGCGAATCCGCCCCAGGCGGTGTACACCTGCGCGAGGTCGGCGTCATCGCGCCAGTTGCGGCTGTCGATCAGCTGCAGCAGGCCCGCGCCGTAGGTGCCCGGCTTGGAGCCGAATATCCTTGTGGTGGAACGACGTTGGTCGCCGTGCTGGGCCAGGTCGGCCTGGGCGTGCGCGCGGACGTAGTTGTCCTCGGCGGGCTCGTCGAGGTCGGCGACCAACCGCACCGCGTCGTCGAGCATGGTGACGACGTGCGGGAAGGCGTCCCGGAAGAACCCGGAGATGCGGACCGTCACGTCGATGCGCGGACGGCCCAGCTCGGCAAGCGAAATCGGCGTCAGGCCCACCACCCGCCGCGACGCGTCGTCCCAGACCGGCCGGACGCCCAGCAGCGCAAGAACTTCGGCGATGTCGTCGCCGGCGGTGCGCATCGCCGAGGTGCCCCACACCGACAGCCCCACCGATTGCGGCCATTGCTCGTGGTCGGTCCGGTATCGGCCCAGCAGCGAATCCGCCAGCGCCACACCGGCTTCCCACGCCAGGCGCGACGGCACCGCCTTGGGGTCGACGGAGTAGAAGTTGCGCCCGGTGGGCAGCACGTTCACCAGGCCGCGCAGCGGCGACCCCGACGGGCCCGCGGGGATGAACCGCCCGTCCAGCGCCCGCAGCACCTGGTCGATTTCGGATGCGGTCCCGGCCAGTCGGGGCACCACCTCGGTGGCCGCGAACCGAAGCACCGCGGCGACGTCGGGGTCGTCGGTGAGCCGGTGGACGGCGCCGGGGTTCCAGTCGGCGGCCTGCAGCCCGCCGACCAGTTCGCGGGCCGCGGACTCGGCGCGGTCGACCGACGACCGTTCGTCGGTGCCGTCCTCGGCCAGGCCCAGGGCCTGCCGCAGGCCGGGGAGGACGTGTTCGCCGCCGAACAGCTGCCGCGCCCGCAGGATGGCCAGCACCAGGTCGAGTTCGGCGTCCCCCGTCGGCTTTTGCCCGAGGACATGCAGGCCGTCGCGGATCTGCACGTCCTTGATCTCGCACAGCCACCCGTCGACGTGCAGGATCATCTCGTCGAAGGCGTCCTCGTCCGGCCGTTCGGTGAGCCCGAGGTCGTGGTCCATCTTGGCGGCCCGGATCAGGGTCCAGATCTGCTGGCGGATGGCGGGCAGCTTGCCGGGATCCAGCGCCGCCACGTTGGCGTGCTCGTCGAGCAACTGCTCCAAACGTGCGATGTCGCCGTAGGTTTCGGCGCGGGCCATCGGCGGAATGAGGTGGTCCACGAGCACGGCGTGCGCACGCCGCTTCGCCTGGGTGCCCTCGCCGGGGTCGTTGACCAGGAACGGGTAGATCAGCGGCAGGTCGCCCAGCGCGGCGTCGGGCCCGCAGGCCGCCGACATGCCCAGGGTCTTGCCGGGTAGCCACTCGAGGTTGCCGTGCTTGCCCAGGTGGACGACGGCGTCGGCGCGAAACCCGGCATCCAGCCAGTGATAGGCGGCCAGGTAGTGGTGGCTGGGCGGCAGGTCCGGATCGTGATAGATCGCCACCGGGTTCTCGCCAAAACCGCGCGGCGGCTGGACCATCAGCACGAGGTTGCCCGATTGCATTGCGGCGATGACGATCTCGCCGTCGGGGTCGTTCGTGCGGTCGACGAACAGGTCGCCGGGCGGCGGGCCCCAATGCTTCTGCACGGCGTCGGTGAGTTCGGCCGGCAGCGCCGCGAACCATTCGCGATAGTCCTTGGCGGACAACCGGATCGGGTTGCCGGCAAGTTGGCCGTCGGTGAGCCAGTCGGGGTCCTGCCCGCCGCGTTCGATCAGCGCGTGGATCAGGGCGTCGCCGTCGCCGGCCTCGACACCGGGCAGGTCGCCCACCCGATAGCCACGCTCCCGCATCGCCCGCAGCAGCGCGACCGCGCTGGCCGGGGTGTCCAGCCCGACCGCGTTGCCGATCCGGGCGTGTTTGGTGGGATAGGCCGAAAAGACCAGCGCAACGCGCTTGTCGGCGGGATCGACGTGCCGCAGCCGCGCGTGCCGGAGCGCCAGCCCGGCGACCCGCGCGCAGCGTTCCGGGTCGGCGGCGTAGGAGATCAGCCCGTCGTCGTCGATTTCCTTGAACGAGAAGGGAACCGTGATGATGCGGCCGTCGAACTCGGGCACCGCCACCTGGGTGGCCACGTCGAGCGGGCTCAGGCCGTCGTCGTTGGCGTGCCATTGCTCGCGGGGGCTGGTCAGGCACAGGCCCTGCAGGATCGGAATGTCCAGGGCGGCAAGGTGTTCGACGTTCCAGGTGTCATCGGTGCCGCCGGCGGACACCGCGGCCGGTCGCAGTCCGCCCGCGGCCAGCACGGTGACCACCATGGCGTCGGCGTCGGCGAGCCGGTCCAGCAGTTCGGGTTCGGCGGTGCGCAGCGAGGCGCAGTAGACCGGCAGCGCGCGGCCGCCGGCGTCCTCGATGGCCCGGCACAGCGACTCGATGTAGGCGGTGTTGCCGGCCAGCTGCTGGGCGCGGTAGTAGAGCACCGCGATGGTGGGGCCGTCGGCGCCCTTAGCATCCGGCCGCTCCAACTCGCCCCACGTCGGCGTCACCACGGGCGGGGCGAACCCGAAGCCGGTCATCAGGACCGTGTCGGAGAGAAAGGCGTGCAGCTGGCGCAGGTTCTCGACGCCGCCATGGGCGAGGTAGATGTGGGTCTGCACCGCGATGCCGGCCGCCAGGGTCGACAGGCCGGTCAGCTCGGCGTCGGCGGCCTGTTCGCCGCTGACCAGCACCGTCGGGACGCCGCTGGCGATCACCGTGTCGATGCCGTCCTGCCAGGCACGGTAGCCGCCGAGGATGCGGACCACCGCGATGGACGCGCCGGCGAGCAGGTTGGGCAGTTCTGAATCAGCTGGGGGGTCGGGCAGCCGCGACGGGTTGGCCCACCGATAGTTCTTGCCGCTGGCACGGGCGCTGATCAGGTCCGTGTCGGACGTCGACAGCAGCAGGACGGTCGGCTCAGCCACCCGTCATTCGTACCGCAGCGTCGCCGCGATGCGAGCGGCGACCTCGCCGGCCACCTCGAGCGCCTCCCGGCTCGTCCCCGGCTCGTAGCGGTCCGCGACCGGGTCATAGTCGGCGCCCGCGATCGACCCGTGATCGGCGGCCAGCTCCACCAGGTCGACCGGCCAGCCCACCTCCTGCAGCTGCGCGGCGAACGCCCTGCTTGCCGTCACCGGCACGGCGTCGTCGGCCAGTCCGTGCAGCAACGTGAACGGCGAGCCGAGGCGGTCGGCGGTCAGCATCGCGCCCGGCGGGCGACCGGAGATCGGATCGGGGACCATGAAGGCGCCCGCCATGCACACCGTGTGCGCGAGGGCGAGGTCGAAGCGCGCCGCGTCGAGTGTCAGGCCCGCCGCGGCGCAACCGCCCAGCGACCACCCGACCAGCACCATGGCGCCGGACGCCCGGGCGCGGGCGAACTCGAGCGAGCGCAACAAATCGGCTCGCCCGCCGTCGTCGGCGTGGGAATTCCAATCGGGCGCGACCACCGCCGCACCGCGGTCGGCGATGAGGCCGGCAAGCGGGCGGACGGCGGCGCGGGCGTCGGTCTGCATGCCATGCCAGAGCAACACCGTGGGTTGCGTCGAGTCGCCGAACACGTCGGCCAACCGTCCCGGGGCGTACTCCACCGTCCTCACGGGGACGAGTGTGCCCAGGGCGACACACCTCCAACCGGAGAATTTGGTCGAACGTCGCCCGGAACGGACGTTCGGCGCAAGACTGGCGTGATGAAACCCGAACCTGTTGCGAACAAAGTCGTCGCCGTCACCGGCGGTGCCCGCGGCATCGGCCTGGCGATCGCCCGGTCCTTGCACGGCTTGGGCGCGCGGGTCGCCATCGGGGACATCGACGAAGCGGCCGCGCGGGAGGCGGGCGACCGGCTGGGGCTGGCGATGTCCCGCAGCCTGGACGTGACCGACCGCCAATCCTTCACCGATTTCCTCGACGCCGTCGAAGACGCGCTCGGACCGCTCGACGTGCTGGTGAACAACGCCGGTGTCATCGCCGCGGGCAGCGCGATCGATGAGCCCGACGCCGCCACCCAGCGGGTGCTCGACGTCAACATCCGCGGCGTCATCCTGGGCACCAAGCTGGCTGCGCAACGGATGCTGCCGCGCGGTCGCGGTCACATCGTCAACATCGGGTCGATGGGCAGCGTGGTGCCGTGTGCGGGCATCGCGACCTATTGCGCCACCAAGCACGCCGTGCTCGGGTACACCGACTCCGTGCGCATGGAGACCCGTGGCCGCGGCATCCACTTCTCGACGATCATGCCGACCCTGACGAACACCGAAATGATCGCCGGCGTCGGGCAGGCGCGGGGCTTCAAGAATGCCGAGCCGGACGATGTCGCGCGCGCCGTCGTCGGCGTGATCGCCAAACCGAAACGGCGCGTGGTCGTTCCGCGTTCGATGGGCATCCTGGCGTCGGTGCAGCGGCTAATGCCGCAAGCCATGGCGGAGGCGCTCGGACGCGCGGTGGGCACGGACCGCGTGTTCACCACCGACCTGGAAACCGACAAACGCCAGGAGTATGCCCGGCGGACCGGAACGTCTTGACGCTCAGCCGGTGCGCACCTCGAAATCGGCGAGGCGGGGTTCGCGCAACAGTTCACGGTGGGTTTCCGGCGTCCAGGGGAACAGCTCGGGCAGGCCATCCTTGCCGAGGTACCAACTGCTGCAGCCGCTGACCCAAATGGTTTGTGGCATCGCGGCTTTCATACTCTCGTTGTACTCTTTGGTGGCCGCCTCGGTCGGCGCCGCGGCGCGCACCACGCCGTCGCGGAGCCGCTCGATCCACCACATCACGTAGTCGGCCTGGTCCTCGGCGATCGGCACCAGCGACTGGTTGCCGATCGGCGAGTGCGGGCCCATCAACATGAACAGGTTCGGGAACCCCGGCACCGCGACGGACCGGTAGGCCATCGGGCCGTCGGCCCACGCCTCGTCCAGGGTGAGCCCGCCCTCCCCGATCACCTCCAGCGGGCGCACGTATGCGCGCGCGTCGAACCCGGTGGCGTAGACCAACAGATCCAATTCGTGCAGCGTGCCGTCGGCGGTGACGATGCCGCGCGGCTCGATGTGGTCGATCGGATCGGTGATCACCTCGACACCGGGCTGCTGCACGGCGCGGTAGAAGTGCCCGGCCATCACCTGCCGCTTGCACATCGGCTGATAGGTGGGCGTCAGCTTGGCCCGCAACTCCGGGTCGCGCACCGAGAGCCGCAGGTTCCACCGGCACTCGGCCTGCACGAGCCGGCGCTGCCACCCGGGGCGGATCGGCGCCCGTCCCAACAGGTACCTGACGAACAATCCCCAGAAGCGATAGGGCAAACCGTTCAGCGCCGGCCACCGGGACAGCGCCGCGCGGGTCAGCTTCGAGTAACGCGGGTTGGGCATGGGGTAGACCCACTGCGCGGTGCGCTGGAACACCTTCAGCTGCCGCACCTTTCCGCCGAGCTCCGCGGTGATCTGCACACCGGTCGAGCCGGTACCGATCAAACCGATCCTCTTGTCCGGCAACGACACCGAGTGGTCCCACCGGGCGGAATGAAACGCCGGTCCGGCGAACGTGTCCCGGCCGGGGATTTCGGGATAGCGGGGCACCCGCAGCACCCCGGTCGCCGTGACGAGAACGTCGAACGTCTCCTCGCCGTCGGGGGTGGTGAGGCGCCAGCGCCCATCCTCGTATCGGGCTGCGGTGACGGCGGTGCCGAAGCGGATGTGCGGCCGGATGCCGCGTTCCCGCGCCACCTGCTGGAAATACGCCTGGATCTCCGGACCCGGTGGCAGCCAGTGCGACCAGTTCGGGTTGGGCCGGAACGAATACGAGTAATAGCGCGACGGGACGTCGCAGGTGAGTCCGGGATACGTGTTGTCGCGCCAGGTGCCCCCGACGTCGTCCGCCTTCTCAAAAATGGTGAACGAGTCGATGCCGGCGTTCTGCAGCTTGGCGGCCATGCAGATGCCGGACATCCCGGCGCCGATGATCGCGACCGTCAGTGGGCGTTTCGGTGTCATGGCAATCACCCGACCTCTCGCTGGCCTGCACGCTACGCCGGTCGGGCCGGCGTAGCGACAGGTTCCAGCCACTATCCGGCCGCTACCCGCTTGCTGCCGAAGATGCGCTCCTGCATGGCGGTGTCGCCGAACGAGTGGGCCTTGACGACCTTGCCGTTGCGGAACTCGAACACGTCGGCTTCGTCGGCGCTCTCGTCGCCGACGGTCACCCGGGTCAGGACCATGACGACGTCACCGTCGGCGAGGTAGCGCTTCGTCTCGACTTTGGTCGCCTTCTCCGACAGCCGCATGAACAGTTCGGTGAGCTCATTCTTGCCCCGGTAGGTGCCACCAATCATGCTCTCGCCGTTGATGGTCCACTCGGCGGAGTCGTCGAACACGTCCAGCGCCGCTTCGAGGTCGCCCGCGGTGAACGCCTCGTAGCCACTCTTGGTCACCTCGATGTTGTCGGTTGTCATCTGAATTCCCTTCTCTCGGTTGCGGTTGACTTCGACATGCGTCCGGGTGTCGCGGCCGCCGGAGACCTCGGCGACCGGTCGGGCATCCGTCGGCCGATGGCCCCGGGCGCGGGCGACGCGCCGCAGAATCGACGGGCGGAACAACGAAGTCGGCGGGTCGATCATCGCCGTGACCCGCATGAACTGCCCGGCGACGACGGGGTCGACCTCGACGGCGGTCAGCACCCTCTCCAGGAAGGCGTTGCTGATCCGCATCGACATGGTCCTGCGCCCCACCACCTCGGGCAGCGCCAGGTCGGAGCCGGCGGCGGTCTGCCAGGCCACCCGAACCGTTTTCGCGGACTCGCGGAAGAAGCGTCGCGGCAGGTCGCGATCGCCGCGGAGCAGGCAAGCGCGCAGCACCGTCGCCTCGATCGCGGCGACCGTCATGCCCTGCCCGTAGATGGGGTTGAAGCTGCACACCGCGTCACCGACGACCAGCAGGCCGTCGGGCGTGCGGCGCATCTTGTCGTAACGCCGCCACCGGTTCGAGGGCACGCGGTGGTGCACCACCGCGTCCAGCGGTTCGGCGGCACGCAGCGCTTCCAGCACGCGGGCGGGCACGAAATCCTCGACGAACGAGAGCATTTCGGCGGTCTCGCCCGGAGGCTGGAGTCCGGCCATCGCCCCGACGCCGAACATCCACGTGTCGTTCTCGTTTCTGATCAGGCCGAACATCTTCGTTCGCCCCGGCTCGGGAAAGAGGGCGATCATGTGTTCGTGGATGGCCCCGGGCTGCAGGCGCAGCCGTTGGCACGCGTAGGCGAGCTGGACCGTCACCTCGTCCTCGCGGGGACGGCCGTAGCCGAGGTCCTCCAGGAAGACCGGTGTGCGGGATCCTCGCCCGGTCGCGTCGACGACGAGGTCGGCGGGCAATGTCTTGCCGCGCTCGAGGACGCGGTCCACCACCCTGGCCCCGATGACTCGGTCGCGGGCCGGCGTCGTGGTCAGGCCGACCACGTCGTGACATTCGAGGAACGTGACGTTCGGAAACGTCCGCACCCGCCGGCGCACGTTCCACTCCAGCAGGGGGCGGCTCGGGAACAGGACCACGGGCGGGTTCGGCGCCCTGCCGGATGACGGCGTGCAATGCCCGCCCACCGAGATCTGCACCTTCGAAAAATCCCCGTCAGCCCAGATGCCGGTGCCCTTGGCCGTGAGCTCGTCGATGAAGCCGGGGAAAAGTTCGTCGAGAACCCGGGTGCCGCGTGCGGCCAGGGCGTGGATCAGCCTGCCCTGGGGGACGCCGCGCCGGTTGATCGGATGGACGGGCAAGATGTCTCGCTCGACCACCGTCACCCGGTCGTAGAAGTCGGCGAGCACGCGGGCCGCCAAAAGGCCGCCCATACTCGCGCCCAGCACCACCGCATGACCACCGCGCTGTCCCATGCCACGCTCCTGACCTGGAAGAAATGGGTGTTCGCAGTGTCCGGCGCGGCGGTCGCGGGCGGCTAGCGTAGTCGGCTACCCGACCTGGCGCGCCCGGCCTGTCGCCAGACGGTCGTACCGTGTGGTGATGGTCCGAGCCCGCGACACCGACGCCTGCCCGGGGGCGCTGCAGACGCATCAGGCCGCGGACGGGGCGCTGGTGCGGGTCCGGCTGCCCGGCGGCGGCATCACCGCCGCCCAGCTCGCGACGTTGGCCGGAGTCGCGAACGAGTTCGGCTCGGGAACGCTCGAGCTGACCGCCCGGGGGAACGTGCAGGTGCGCGGGCTCACCGACGTCACGCCGGTCGCCGAGGCGATCGCCGGCGCCGGGCTGTTGTCCTCGCCGACCCACGAACGGGTCCGCAACATCGTCGCGTCACCGCTGTCCGGACGGGCCGGCGGACGCGCCGACGTGCGCGGGTGGGTGCGCGAGCTCGACGCCGCGATCTGCGCCGAGCCCGGGCTCGCGGAGCTGGGTGGCCGGTTCTGGTTCAGCGTCGACGACGGCCGCGCCGACGTCTCGGGACTGGGCGCCGACGTCGGCGTGCACGCGCTGGACGACGGGGTCGCGCTGCTGCTGGCGGGCCGGGACACCGGCGTCCGGCTGGCCGCCGGCGACGTGGCGCCGGCACTGGTCGCCCTGGCCGTGCGGTTCGTCGAAATCCGCGGAAAGGCTTGGCGGGTCGACGAATTGGCGGACGTCGCCGAATTGCTGCCCGAGGCGGACATGAGCGCCGCGCCGTTCCCGCCCGTCACCAAGGGGCCGGTCGGGTGGATCAACCAGGACGACGGGCGGGTGTCGCTGGGCGCCGCGGTGCCACTGGGCGTGCTGCCCGCCCGGACGGCGGAATTCCTGGCCGCCATCGAGGCCCCGCTGGTGGTCACGCCCTGGCGGTCGGTGCTGGTGTGTGACGTCGACGAGGCCGTCGCGGACACCGCGCTTCGCGTGCTGGCGCCGCTGGGGCTGATCTTCGACGAGAACTCCCCCTGGCTGAGCGTCAGCGCCTGCACCGGCAGCCCGGGGTGCGCGCACTCGGCCGCCGATGTGCGGGCGGACGCCGCGCTGTCGCTGCAGGAGCGGGACTCGGATGCCGGTGTGCACAGTCATTTCGTCGGCTGCGAGCGCGCCTGCGGCCGCCCGCCGGCAGGACAGGTGCTGGTCGCCACCGGACAGGGCTACCGACTGCTTCGTGACCAGCCCTTAAGGTGAGCGGGTGCTCGACTACATCCGCGACGCCGCCGAGATCTATCGGCAGTCGTTCGCGGCCATCCGCGCCGAGGCCGACCTGGCGCGGTTTCCGGCCGACGTCGCGCGGGTGGTGGTTCGGTTGATCCACACGTGCGGGCAGGTCGACGTCGCCGACCACGTCGCCTACACCGACGACGTCGTCGCGCGGACCGGTGCCGCGCTGCGCGGCGGCGCCCCGGTGCTGTGCGATTCGTCGATGGTGGCGGCGGGTATTACCGCCGCCCGGCTGCCCGCCGACAACCAGGTGGTATCGCTGGTGGCCGATCCGCGCGCGACCGAGCTGGCCGCGCGCCGGCGCACCACCCGGTCGGCGGCGGGGGTGGAACTGTGGGCCGAGCGGCTGCCCGGCGCGGTGCTCGCGATCGGCAACGCCCCCACCGCGCTGTTCCGGCTACTCGAGCTGATCGACGACGGGGTCGCACCGCCGGCGGCCGTGCTCGGCGGGCCGGTCGGGTTCGTCGGGTCCGCGCAGTCCAAACAGGAGCTGATCGACCGTCCGCGCCGGATGTCCTATCTGGTGGTGCGGGGCCGACGCGGCGGCAGCGCGATGGCCGCCGCCGCGGTCAACGCGATCGCGAGCGAGGCGGAATGAGGGCACGAGGCACGCTCTGGGGCGTCGGCTTGGGGCCCGGCGACCCCGAGTTGGTGACGGTCAAGGCCGCCCGGCTGATCGGCGAGGCCGACGTGGTGGCCTACCACAGCGCCCGGCACGGCCGCAGCATCGCCCGGGGAATCGCCGAGCCGTACCTGCGGCCCGGTCAGATCGAGGAGCACCTGGTCTATCCGGTGACCACCGAGGCCACCGACCATCCCGGCGGCTACGCGGGCGCGCTCGACGACTTCTACGCCGAGTCGACGCGGCGCATCGCCGAGCACCTCGACGCGGGCCGCGATGTGGCGCTGCTGGCCGAGGGTGATCCGCTGTTCTACAGCTCCTACATGCACCTGCACACCCGGCTGACGGAGCGGTTCAACGCGGTCATCGTGCCGGGCGTCACGTCGGTCAGCGCCGCCTCGGCGGCAATCGCGACGCCGCTGGTGGCCGGCGACGAGGTGCTGTCGGTGCTGCCGGGCACCTTGCCGGTGGCCGAACTGACGCGGCGGCTCGCCGACGCCGACGCCGCCGTCGTGCTCAAGCTCGGCCGCTCCTATCCCGCTGTGCGCGAGGCGCTTTCGGCGAACGGGCAGCTTGACGACGCGTTCTACGTCGAGCGCGCCAGCACGTCGGGGCAGCGCATCATGGCCGCCGCGGACGTCGACGAGATCGGCGTGCCCTACTTTTCGCTGGCCATGCTGCCGGGTGGGCGCCGGGGACACCGCCGGCCGGTGCCGGCGGGCAGCGTCGCCGTCGTCGGCCTGGGGCCCGGTTCGGGCGACTGGATGACGCCGCAGAGCCGACGCGAGCTGGCCGCCGCGACCGATTTGATCGGCTACGGCGGCTACCTGGATCGGGTGCCGGTCCGCGACGGGCAGCGGCGCCACCCCAGCGACAACACCGACGAACCCACGCGGGCGCGGCTGGCGTGCGCGCTGGCCGAGCAGGGGCACACCGTCGCGGTGGTGTCGTCGGGCGACCCGGGCGTGTTCGCGATGGCGACCGCGGTGCTCGAGGAAGCCAAACAGTGGCCGTCAGTGCGGATCCGGGTGATTCCGGCGATGACGGCCGCGCAGGCCGTCGCCAGCCGGGTCGGCGCCCCGCTGGGTCACGACTACGCGGTGATCTCGCTGTCCGACCGGCTCAAGACGTGGGACGTGATCTCGGCGCGGCTGGCCGCCGCCGCGGCCGCCGATCTGGTGCTGGCGATCTACAACCCGGCTTCCAAGGCGCGCACGTGGCAGGTCGGCGCGATGCGCGACGTGTTGATGGGCCATCGCGAACCGGGCACGCCGGTGGTGATCGGCCGTGACGTGTCCGGGCCCGAGGAGGACGTGCGCGTGGTGCGGCTGGCCGACCTCGACCCCGCCGAGGTCGACATGCGCTGCCTGCTGATCGTCGGATCGTCGCAAACCCAGTGGTATGCCGACGATTTCGGCGACCGGGTGTTCACCCCCCGGCGCTACCCGGGGTGACGCGCGAACCGTCGACACCCGAATACGCCATCCCGTCGGGAGCGGGTCCCCGGCCGTCGGGTCGCTGCGGCCGGGCTGCCCGATCCGCCTCCTCACCCAGCAGTAGGGAGCGCACCAACCTACGCGGTCCGAAGGGGCGCAGCATGTAACTGGCCGGGCGCGGCCGCACGCGTTGCGGCCACCAGAACCAGCGCCCGAGCAGGGCGGCGATCGACGGCGTCATGAAGGAACGCACGACCAGGGTGTCGAACAACAGGCCGAGGCCGATCGTGGTGCCGGCCTGGCCGATCGAGCGCAGATCGCTGGCGGCCATCGACATCATGGTGAAGGCGAACACCAGGCCCGCCGCCGTGACCACGCCGCCGGTCTCCCCCATCGAGCGGATGATGCCGGTCCTCAGGCCCGCGCCGATCTCCTCCTGGAACCGCGACACCAACAGCAGGTTGTAGTCGGATCCGACGGCCAGCAGGATGATCAATCCGAACACCGGTGCGATCCAGTTCAATTCCAGCCCGAAGAGGTGTTGCCACACCAGCACCGACAGCCCGAACGCCGCGCCCAGCGACAGCAGCACCGTGCCGACGATCACCAACGAAGCGACCAGCGCCCGCGTGATGATCACCATGACCACGAAAATCAACGTGAGAGCCGCGATTCCGACTATCAGCAGGTCGTAGTTCGAACCGGACTGGATGTCGCGGTAGATCGCCGCCGTCCCGGCGAGGTAGAACTTGGCGCCGGTGAGCGTCGTGCCCTTCACCGCTTGGTGCGCGGCGTCGAGCGCGGGCTTGACCGCGGCGATGCCCGCCGGGGTCGCCGGGTCGGCGTCGTGGGTGATGATGAACCGCGCGGCCTTACCGTCCGGCGACAGGAAGAGTTTCAGGCCGCGCTGAAAGTCGGGGTTTTGGAACGCTTCCGGCGGGAGGTAGAAGTAGTCGCCGCTCCTGGAGGCGTCGAAGGCCTGGCCCATCGCGCTGGCCGTGTCGGTCATCTGGGCCATCTGCGTGACGAGGCCCGAAAAGCTGCTGTGCATGGTCAGCAAGGTTCCCTGCATCGACTTGGCGACGGCGATCATCGGCGGGAACTGGGCCAGCATCTGGGGCATGATCGCGTCGACGCTGTCCATGTCCTTGATCAGCGTGCTCATGTTGGCGCTGAACTTGTCCACCCCGTCGATCGCCTCGAACACCGATCGCGACGCCCAACACACCGGGATGTTGAAACAGTGTGGCTCCCAATACAAATAGCTGCGGAAGGGTCTGGCGAAATCGTCGAAGTCCGCCAGATGGTCCCGCATCTCGTTCAGCGTGGCCTGCATGTCGCCCATGTCGCCGACCATGTGATGCGTCGCGCTGCTCATCTGCCCCAGCAGGCCCTGCATGCGCTCCATCGAGCCGATCATGGCGCCGAGGTCGTCGCTCATCTTGAGCATGTCGGCCGTCCGGTCCCTCATGAATTGGAGGTTCTGCTGGATCGGAATGGCTTGAGCGCTGATCTGGAACGGTATCGACGTGTGCTCGATCGGCCCGCCCAGCGGGCGGGTGATGCTTTGCACCATCGCGATCCCGGGCGACCGGAAGATGTCTTTGGCCAGGCGGTCGAGGATGATCATGTCACCGCTGTTGCGCATGTCGTGATCGCTCTCGATCATCAGGATGTCGGGATTCATGGTGGCGGCGCTGAAATGGCGCTCGGCGGCGGCGTATCCGACATTCGACGGGACGTTGGCGGGTATGTAGAAGCGGTCGTTGAAGCTGACCTTCATGCTCGGCATGACGAGGATGCCGACGATGGCGATGGCGAGCGAGGCCGCGAACACCGGGCCGGGCCAGCGCACCGTCGCGGTGCCCATGCGCCGCCACCCGCGCGTCTTGATCATCCGCCTCGGGTCGAGCAATCCGAACCGGCTGGCCACCGCGACCACGGCGGGCGCCGCCGTCATCGCTCCCGCGACGACGACGAGCAGCCCCAGAGCCGACGGGATGCCCAGCGCCTTGAAGTACGACAGCCGCGCCAGGTGCAGGCAGAACGTGGCCCCGGCGATCGTCAGCCCCGACCCCAGGATGATGTGCGAGGTCCCGCGGAACATCGTGTACCAGGCGGTTTTTCGGTCCTGGCCGGCCTGGCGGGCCTCCTGGTAACGACCGATGAGGAAGATCGCGTAATCGGTTCCCGCCGCGATCGCCAACGACGACAGCATCGCCACCACGAACGTCGAGAACCCCAACAGCTCGTTGTTCCCCAGTAACGCGACAAGCCCTCGGGCCGTGCCCATCTCGAAACCGACCATCACCAGCACCAGCAGCACGGTGCTGATCGACCGATAGGCGATGAAGAGCATGATCATGATGACCACGCCGGTGACGCCCATCATCTTGAACATGCTCTTGTCGGCGGCCTCGTTCATGTCCGTCGTCAGCGGTGCCGGACCGGTGACGTAGACCTTGAGCCCTTTCGGGGGCTCCGACTTGTCGACGATCTTGCGCACCGCGTCGACGGACTGGTTGCCCAGCGTGCTGCCCTGGTTGCCGGCCAGGTTGAGTTGGACGTAAGCGGCTTTGCCGTCGCGGCTTTGGACGCCGGCGGCCGTCAGCGGGTCTCCCCACACGTTCTGCACGTGCTGCACGTGCTTGGGGTCGGCCTGCAGTTTCTCAACGAGGCCGTCGTAATAGCGGTGCGCCGCATCGCCGAGTGGTTGATCGCTTTCGAGGACGATCATCGCGATGCTGTCCGAATCGGATTCGTGGAACGTCGCGCCGATGCGTTTGGCGGCGATCATCGCGGGCGCGTCCTGGGGTGACATGGTGACCGCGTGCTTGCGCGCTACCGACTCGATCGGCGGCACAAGCACATTCAGAGCGGCCGTCAGGAGTAGCCAGCCGATGATGATGGGCCACGCGAATCTGCGGACGAACCGCATGAATTTCGGGCGCTCGTTGTCTTTGGTGTTCATGCGGCCTTCACCAGACAGGACGTTTGTGCGTGATGGCCGGCGGCGGACCGTTCGTCCTTGAGCTCACCGTTGACGGTGATGCGGCACCCGATGTTGTCGCTGTCGCCCTGCGCCACCACGCTGGCCAGCACCGCCGGCACCGTCGTCGTGATCGTGAAGGTCCAGGGCAGGCCGGTGAAGCTCGCCTGTTCCGGCTGGGCCTTGGTGTCCAGGTAGCTCACGGTTCCGGTGGTGTCGCTGGGCCCGTAAACCTCGTACGTCACCCGCTTGACATGGGACGGCTCGAGCGGTTCGGCGCTGCTGCCCGTCGCGGTGAAAATGGCGTCGGAGCCGAAAACGCCGCGGAGCCGATAGACGGCGACACCCCCGAGGGCGACTGCCACCACGACGACGAGCGGCACCCACGCCCGCTTGAGAAACGTGGACACTGACGTTTCCTTTCGCTCGTGTGCACAGTCGTCCTGTGCGGAGTCTGGGCCCGCGTCGCCGGGGCCGATAGGGCCATTCGGCCTGCAGGAGGCCGCCGAGAGGCCCTACGTACCGCACGCCTTGGGTTCCATCCGCAGCTCAAGTTATACCATACCCCCTAGGGTATTAGCCAACCCGCGTCGTGGCCCGGGCCGCGAACGTCGAGAAACGGGACTGCTTGTTATTCAGCCGGATTGGGCGAATGGTCGCCCCAGCTGCCGGGCAGCATCGGCAACACCGGGCCGCCGTCGCCCGCTGCGCCGGTCAGCGTCGCCAGCCCGGCGGCCCGGCTCACGCCGGATTGGGTTGCGGCCCCGGCGAATCCGACCGGGCGCCCGCCCCTTCCCGGGAGGAGGGCCCCTTGCGAGTCCGGCCGGGCCACATCCATGAATTCGTGGCGGTGGGCGGGGTCTGTGACCGTCGCCACGCGACGCCGGCGGCCGCGGGCCGGCTTCGGGTCGGCCGCGGCGGGGGCCGGCGCGTCGACGTCGTCGGGCGCTGGTTCCTCGGCGCTGCGACGGGCGCGACCGGCCGCGCTACCGCGTGCCGACAAGCCGGAGAGGCCGACGGCGTAATGGACGTCGGACAGGCCCGCACCGAGGCCCGTCGACGCCGCCGGACCGAACCCGACCCCCGGCCCGCCACCGGCGGATCCCCCGCCCGGGCCGAGGGTTTGGCCGGGCGCCGCGGGGCCGGGCACGGGTGCGTCGCCGCCCGCGCTTGCCGAGGCGGCGGCCGCGGGGGCGGGGGCCGGCACGGCGGCCACCGGAGCCGGCGCGGCCACGCCCGTCGGCGGGGAGGTGGCCACCGACACCGGGACCGCGATGCCGGCCCCGGCCGCGGCACCCGCCGCCGCACCCGCGCCCGCGACGGTGGCCAGCGAGATGGCGAGCTGGACCGCCTGCTGCCCGAAGGGCCAGAAAATCATCAGGGTGTGGAAGGTGGCCCAGGCCAGGGCGCCGGCAAGGGTCGGTGACATTCCGGGAACCTGCATCAGCGCCGACGCGAGCCCGTTGGCGAACGGGACGGCGGGGACGGGCCATCCGGCGGGGTTGAGGTCCTTCGACACCGGCCACGCGAAGTTGCGGGTGTATTGCTGGATGAGCGCGGCGAGCTGGTCCTGCCACGAGGCGCCGGCGTTGGCCGCCGCGCTCCTGGCCTCTTCACCCACCGCGACGATCCCCGGCGCCGGCGTGGCCGTCGGGACCGCCGCCAGGGCCGAGTCGCTGACGGCTTGGTAGCCGGTCATGGTTTCGGCCGCCAGCAGCCACATGCGCACGTAGTCGGCCTCGTTCACCGCGATCGGGATGGTGTTGATGCCGAAGAAATTCGTTGCCACGAGCGCCGAATGGGTGGCGTGGTTTGCGGCGAGTTCGGCGAGCGTCGGCATGGTGGTCAACGCGGCGGCGTGGGCGGCCGCCGCCGTCCGGTGCGACGACGCGGCGAGCGTGCTTTTGGAAGCGTTCTCGAGCAGCCAGCTAAGATACGGCCCGTGGGCGACCACATAGCGTTCGGCGCTGGGACCATCCCACGCGCCCTGCACCGCTCCCAGCAGCCCGACGAGTTCGTCTGCCGCGTCGGCATATTCGGTGCCCAGCGCCGACCACGCCTCCGCGGCCGCGAGCAGCGGGCCCGAACCCGGGCCGCTGTTGAGCAACGCGGAGTGCACCTCGGGCGGCAGGGCGATCCAGATCGGGGCGGTCATCGTCGGGGGCCGTCGGGCAGGAACACGAACACCTCTTCGGGGGTCGTCGCGGCGGGCGGGCTTGTCTTCAGTGGTCGGTTTGCCGGACGGTTTGGTTCCCGGGGTGTGGTTTTCGCGGCCTTTGCGCGCCGACCTGGCATGCGCAACGATGCAGGGATGCGGTGTGACGTTGCGCGTGAGGCGCTTTCTGCGCGACTGGACGGCGAACGTCCACAGGTGCTCGCGCAACAGGTCGATGCCCACCTGGAATCGTGTCGTGGTTGCCGCGCCTGGCTGATCGGCGCGGCGGTGCAGACTCGTCGGCTGGCTTCTGTCGAGCCGGGCGAGGGCCCGGACCTGGTGGACAAGATCATGGCCCGGCTCGACCAGCAATCCCCCGCTTATCACCGCTCGACGCGCTGGTTGCGGTCGCGCTACCGGCGCTGGGGGCTGATCGGGGTCGGCGTGTTTCAGGTGGCGATCGCGGCCGCGCAGATCAGCGGCATTGATTTCGGGATGGTGTCGAGCCACATGCACGGCGCCATGTCGGGCGAGCACCTGATGCACGAATCCACCGCCTGGTTGCTGGCGCTGGGCCTGGCCATGATCGGTGCCGGCGTCTGGCCGGCCACCGCGATCGGCGTCGCGGCCATCACCGGCGTGTACTCCGTCGCGCTGCTGAGTTACGTGGTCGTCGACGCGCTCGCCGGCGAGGTGACCGCGACGCGCATCGCCAGCCACATGCCGCTGCTGCTGGGCCTGGTGTTCGCCTTGCTGGTGGCTCGCGAACACGCGCGCACCCGCCGGCCGCGCAGCTCCGGCAACGACGCCGACGATCCCGGGTGGCCGGCGGAGGCGCCCGGCGGCCGGCGGCACCGGCATCTGTGGCCGATCAACCGCACGCCTCAGCACCCCACCGCGCTGTCTACGACAGACGGTCGTAGACTGACGGCGCCCGCACAACGAAGGTGGTTGGCCATGACCGCGTCAAGCGACGACGAGGCCGTTACCGAGCTTGCCTTGGCCGCCGCGCGCGGGAACGAGCGAGCGCTCGAGGCGTTCATCAAGGCGACCCAGCAGGACGTGTGGCGGTTCGTCGCCTACCTGTGCGACGCGGGCAGCGCCGATGACCTGACGCAGGAAACGTTCCTGCGGGCCATCGGCGCGATCGAGCGCTTCTCCGGCCGGTCCAGCGCCCGAACCTGGTTGCTGGCGATCGCGCGCCGGGTGGTGGCCGATCACATCCGCCACGCGCAGTCCCGGCCGCGCGCCGCCGCCGGCGCCGATCCCGACCACTTCCTCAGCGGCGACCGGCATGCCCGCGGATTCGAGGACCTCGTCGTGGTGACCGCGTTGATCGCCAACCTCACGACCGAGCAGCGCGAAGCGCTGCTGCTCACCCAGCTGCTGGGGCTGCCGTACGCCGACGCCGCCGCGGTGTGCGGCTGCCCGGTGGGGACCATCCGGTCCCGCGTCGCACGCGCCCGCGACGCGCTGCTGGCCGACATGGAACGCGAAGACCTGACGGGCTAACTCAGCGCTTCAACCCATTTGGCGGCGTCTTCGACCGTGCCCACCGCCGCCACCCGTGGCGGTAGCGGCGGCCTGGCCACCATCACCACCGGAACACCCAGCGCCTCAGCGGCATCCAGCTTGGCGCGGGTCATTTCGCCCCCACTGTTCTTGGTGACCAGCGCGCCGATGCGATGCTCGCGCATCAGCGCGAGTTCGTCGTCGTAGCGATACGGCCCGCGCGACAACAGCAGCCGGTGACGCCGCGGCAGCACGTCGGCATCCGGCGCGGTGACCGCGCGGATCAGAAACCACGCGTCGCTTGCGGCAAAGGCCGTGACGCCCGAGCGGCCGGTGGTGAGAAAGACCCGCGAATAGGCTTGCCTTGCAATCGTTTCCGCCGCCACGGCATCCGACTCGACGACGATTGCGCCCCCGGGCTCCCAGGCCGGTCGGGCCAGCACCAGGTGAGGCATCTTGAGTTCCCGGCACGCTTCGGCGGCGTGCGCCGTCATGGTCGCCGCGAACGGATGGGTGGCGTCGACGACGGCGTCGATGTGTTCGTCCCGCAGCCACCGCTTGAGCCCGTCGACGCCGCCGAAGCCGCCGACGCGCACCGGGCCGACCGGCAGGGCCGGATCGGGGACGCGACCGGCCAGCGAGCTGACGATGTCGACCCGCGGGTGCAGCGTTTTCGCCAGGGCGCGGGCCTCGGAGGTGCCGCCCAGCAGCAGAACCCGCATCAGTGCCGGCTCCCCCGGGTCCGCCCGGTCGAGTACAGGTAGCTGTCGGTGAATCCCTCGGCGGCCAGCACATCGCCGACGATGATGACCGCGGTCTTGGTGATGCCGGCGTCGCGCATCTGGCCGGCGATGTCGGCCAGCGTGCCGCGCAGCACGGTCTGCTGTGGCCAGCTGGCGAAAGCCACCACGGCAACGGGTGTTTCGGCCCGATAGGCAGTGAGCAGCTGCGGGACGATGGCGTCGACCTGGGCGGCGGCCAGGTGCAGGACCAGAGTGCCGCCGGTTAGTGCAAGGGTTTGCAGCTCTTCGCCGGCCGGCATGGGCGTCGACAGGGTCGCCACCCGGGTCAGCGTCACCGTCTGCGCCACCCCGGGGACGGTGAGCTCGCGCTTCAAGGCGGCCGCGGCCGCGGCGAAAGCCGGTACGCCCGGGACGATTTCGTAGTCGATGCCCAGCGCGTCCAGCCGGCGACACTGCTCGGCCAGCGCGCTGTACAGCGACGGGTCACCGGAGTGCAGCCGCGCCACGTCCTGGCCGGCGGCGTGAGCCTCGGCGATCTCGGCGACGATCCGCTCCAGCGTCAACGGGCCGGTGTCAACGATTTTCGCGCCGGGCGGGCACAGCGCCAGCAGGTCGTCGGGCATGATCGAGCCCGCGTAGAGGCAGGTGGTGCACGCTGCGAGGAGCCGTTGACCGCGGACCGTGATGAGGTCGGCGGCGCCGGGGCCGGCGCCGATGAAGTACACCGTCATTTCGTCATCGTCCATTGCGTGACCGGCATCTGCGGGCGCCACCCGGTGAAGCCGCCGAGCGGCTCGCCCTGGTAATGCTGGCAGCGTTTGAGCTGACCGCCGAGCCGCGAATAGTACTGCGTGATAAGGGCTTCCGATTCGGCGGTGACGGCGTTCACGACCAGCCGCCCCCCGCGGATGAGGCGGTCGAGGCAGGCGTCGAGCAGACCCGGTTGGGTCACGCCGCCGCCGATGAAGATCGCCGACGGGGGTTCGGCGCCGTCGAACGCCTCCGGCGCCTCGCCGTGGACCTCGATGCCGACGCCGAAGGCAGCGGCATTGGCTTCGACGTTGAGTCGGCGGCGCTCGTCGCGCTCGAACGCCACAGCGCTGCAACCCGGCCAGCTCAGGCACCATTCGACGCTGATGCTGCCGGAGCCGGCGCCGACGTCCCACAGTCGCTCGCCGGGTCGCGGCGCCAGCGAAGCCAGGGTCACCGCCCGCATCCCGTGTTTGGTGATCTGTCCGTCGTGGGCGAACGCGTCATCGGGGTACGGCGACATGCGGTCGTCGGGCAGGTAGCGGACGGCGACGAGGTTGAGGTCGTCGACCTCATACCGCGTGTCCGCCCACTGGCGCGCGGTGCCGTCGCGGCGGCGTTCGGTTGGGCCGCCGAGGTTTTCGAGCACGCTGAATTCGGAGTCACCGCGGCCGTGCGCATTGAGCAATCCGGCGAGCTCCTTGGGTGTAGAGGCGTTTTTCGACAGCACGATCGCCTGGCCTCCGCGGCGCACCGCGGTGTGCGGCCGCGCGGTGACCAGGCTGATCACCTCGGTGTCGTGGAGGTTCCATCCCATCCGGGCGCACGCCAGCGTCGCCGAGGAGACGTGAGGCAGCACCCTGACTTTGGCCGCGCCGTGTAGGCGGATCAGCGTGCCGCCGATGCCGTGCAGCAGTGGATCGCCGCTGGCGACGACGTGGATGTCGCCGTCATTGTCGTCGAGCAGAGCCTCCAGTGCGGGCAGCATCGGCGACGGCCACTCGTGTCGCGGTGCGGTTACCGTGTCGTCGAGCAGGTCGAGCTGGCGCCTCGACCCGTAAATGACTGTGGCATCTTGCAATTCGACGCGCGATGTCTCGGCGAGCCCCGCCATGCCGTCGGCGCCGATGCCGACAACGACGATCATCGCGGCATCCTGCGCCAGACGAACTGCGGCAGCAGCCGCATCACGAAGAACATCGGCCGCAATGACCACGGAATCCAAACCGTGCTTCGCCCCTTGCGCAGCGCGCGTGCGGTCGCGGCGGCCACCTGCTCCGGGGTGCTGGACAGCGGCGCCGGCCGCATGCCTTCGGTCATGCGCCCGATGACGAAGCCCGGGCGCGCGATCAGCAGGCTGACCCCGCTGCCGTGCAGGGCGTCGGCCAGCCCGCTGGCGAAGCCGTCCAGGCCGGCCTTGGCCGAGCCGTAGACGTAGTTGGCGCGTCGGACGCGCACGCCCGCCACCGAGGAAAACACCACCAGGGAGCCGCGGCCGGCGGCACGCATGGCGGCGGCCAGGTGGGTGAGGATGCTGACCTGGTCGACGTAGTCGGTCTGGACGATCGACACCGCGTGGGTGGCGTCGCTCTCGGCGCGGGACTGATCGCCCAGGATTCCGAAGGCCAGCACCGCGGTGCCGATCGGTCCGTGTTGGGCGACGATCGAGTCGATCAGCGGCCCGTGCGAGGCCAGGTCGTCGGCGTCGAATTCCGTGGTGTGCACCGCCGCGGCCCCTGCGGCCTTGACCGTCGCGACCTCGTCGACGAGCTCGTCGGCCTTGCGTGCGGCCAGCACCACCGTCGCCCCGGGGGCCAGCCGGCGCGCGAGCTCGATGCCGATTTCGCTGCGGCCGCCCAGGATCAGTATCGGACCCGCGCCCGTGTCGTCCACGGCTGCGATTATGACCTGCGCTAGCGTGGGCGTTGATGGCGAATACCACTACGCGGCTGACCGACGATGCGCTGGCCTTCCTGTCCGAACGTCACCTGGCGATGCTGACCACGCTGCGGGCCGACAATTCCCCGCATGTGGTTGCGGTGGGTTTCACCTTCGACCCCAAGACCCACATCGCCCGGGTGATCACCACCGGCGGCTCCCAGAAGGCCGTCAACGCCGACCGCGCCGGGGTGGCGGTGCTGAGCCAGGTCGACGGCGCCCGCTGGCTGTCGCTGGAGGGCCGGTCCAAGGTGAACAGCGACGCCGACGCCGTGCGGGATGCCGAGTTGCGCTACGCCCAGCGCTACCGCACCCCGCGTCCGAATCCGCGGCGGGTGGTCATCGAGGTGCAGATCGAGCGGGTGTTGGGGTCGTCGGATCTGTTGGACCGGGGCGAGTAGCTCAGATTAGATCAGGCCGATGCCACAAGCCCGCTCGTAGCAGAATCTTCGCGCAAATCTGCGCTGCCGGATAAGTCTCTATCGGCGTTCGAAAAGCGGCTCTCCGTCAGGATCAACGGCCGACGCCTCAAACTGATCTATTGTCGCGGGCAGGTACAGCGCGAGCTTAGTGAATTCCGACTTCGCAGTTACCCTGTCGGCGCTTCCAATAGCCACTGTCGAGCCGTCCGTTGCCACTAAGGCAAACCGCTTGACACCGTCGAAGTCGCGCGTCTCGATGGTGAAATGGCCCGACATGTCCTGAGCGGAAGTCGGAACGTGGACACGAGGTAATCCAGAGCCACTCCGAATTGAGAGACAGAACCGTCCCAAGAGATACTTTTCGATTGTCGCCATCGACGGAGCAGCCAGCAGGAACTGTTCGGACCCCATGCGGTCAGAATCGGTGATGACGAACCAGCCGTCGCGGTTCCTTCCGATCAGTAGTCGAATCTCGCCCAGCGACGCCGAGAATACCGCCCGCCCGTCGTGCGTTCGCGATCCAGGCGTAAGCGTGTACTCGGCACGCTTGGCCCAATGTTCGAGTTGCGAGGACACTTCGATGTCGTCTGTCATTCCAGCACGCCAACATCAGGGTCAGTCAGCTCCTCAGCCGTCATCGCCCTACCCTCCGAGTTGAGTATTCTGACTTGTATTGAACCGCCGGGTTGGCCTAACCCGGGGGCGACTTCAGACACTTCGATCATCCAGTTCTCGGGCAGACTCTTGAATACATAAGCATTATACGGCTGTGCAAGGCTGTCCACGTGTAACGCCCTGCCCTCCCAGAATGCCGGTATTCCATCTTCCATTACTGCCAAGTACTTACCGGATTCGAGCCCTATCCGATCCAACTGATTTCCGTAAAACTTGATGAACTGATTTCCGTCTGTAAAAATCACCTTGGTGCCTGGCACTGCCCCGTCGTTCCCCGGGAAGTTTGCCCAGTGGTCGCCATCCTGACTGAGTTTATTAAAGCGCTCGGCGTATTGTTCCCCGGTATACGCATGTCCTTGGGGGTCGCGGCCGAAGGGCGCCTCCGGGTCCCTAATGAGTTCCGCCACAGAAGGATTCATCTGGCTCGGGTCAACTGGATTATCTGGAAAATCCCAATGCTGAGGCAGCGGTTCCCCATAGTGCGGATCAAGTGGCCCATCCGACAAGCGGTGCCAACCGTCACCAGAAGACTCGTGGGAGTGCACGGGATCCTGTCCGGTGCCGTCGTCTGCGGAACCATCGTGGTCGCGCCCCGGTGAACCATCTCTGTCCTGCGGAACGCCATGCCCACGCTCAGCCGGCGGAGCATCATCGCCGGGCGCGGGCTCGTGCGGACGATCAGCGTCGGGTGGCCGTCGGTCCGACCGCGGCGGACCACCCTCAGCCGGACCACCCGCCCGATCATGTGGTGGCCTTACGCGCGGAGGGCCACCGTCTGCAGACCCGTGCAAGCCGCTGCCGGGTGCCAGTAGTTCGGACGGGTTGCGTACCGGGGGTGTCGAATGTGGCACCGCAGACGTGAAGGACGGCGACGCCTGCGGTGAATGCGCGGAGATTGGTGCCGGTTCGAGGGGAACTCCGCTCGGCGCTGCCGACATCCGAGCGGGCGGATGATCGACCAATTGCGGCGCCGTCGACAGATTGCGTTCGCCGACTGCGGCCGGAATTGCCGGTGAATGCGAAGCAGGCGCAGTCGCCGGCGTCGAATCGCGAGGACCAACTGCCGGAGCCGACGCTGGATCACGGGGCCCCGCAGGCAATGACACCGGTTCATGCGGGCCATCGGCGGGCGCCGACACGGGATCATGCGGACCCGCGGGCACCGGCACAGGGTCGTGCGGACCACCCGCAGCCGGTGCGGGCCCAGCGGCCGACGGTTCAGGAGGTGGTTCCTGCACAGCACGCTCCGGCGGCGCAGTATCGAGAGGCTTTGGCTCCCCCGACGCACCAGGCACCCCGTCCGGTGGGCGCGGCACCGACTCGACCGGCGCCTCCAACGGCTTCGGCGACGGCAAGCCCACGGGGCGGCCGCCGACCGGCGGCGGCTCGATCTTGGGCAGCTTCCCGGCAACGCCCTCAAGATTCTTGGTCAGGTCACCACCGACGCCGGCGATATCTGCCAAAGCGCCGCGTGTACCCGCGACACCTGCAACTCCATCGACCGCTCGACCGGCGGCACGCTCGGCGTCCACAGCGGCCTCGGCTCCACGGGCGGCCGCCCCACTGGCTTCCGCGGCGCCGCCGGCTTCACCGGCGCCAGGAATGAAGAACATCGCGACATCGAAGGCGTTCTCCCCGAAACCCAACCCCGGTCGCGCGGTACTCCAATCATCAAGGTGCAGCAGGCCTTTCAACTGCTGCCAGTTGGCCTCGACGAACTCCTGCGGGTTGAGGACGCCATTGACCAAGCTTCCCTTCCACAGGCCTTTACCCAAGCCCGTCCATGTCTCGGCGGCGCCGTGGGGATCGACGAGGAACCACCGCGGGTCGAGATCCCCGATGGCCAACGCCATTCCGACGGCGCCCTTCAGGGCACCCTCATTCGCGTTGGCGAAGACGTCGAAAACTGTTGCCACCTGATTGCCGACGGCATCACCCAGAAACTGCTCGAGCTCGCCGCGCACGTACTTTTCCAATTTGACGACCAAACCGTCGACGACCCCTAAACCTGCCTTGACGCCTTGCTCGGCGGCGCGGGCCTCCTGCCCCAAGTCGTGCAGCACGTCGTTGATGTCGTGAGCGATCTTCTTGATCTCCTGGAGCGCGTCGCCCTTGATGATCAACATCACGTCGTGGCCGAGGTCTGTCAGCGACCCAAGCCGGTTCAGCAGATCCCGGATGTGGTGCTGAGCGCCGGCCACCTCGTCGGCGAAGTGATCGAGGGCCCCGGCCAGCTTTCCGGACGCCTCGCCGATCTTGCCCATGCAGTCGCCGATCTGCGAAAGCGCGTCGTCGATCTTTTCGCCCTCGGGGATCTGATGCGCGTCCAGCAGCGTCTTCGCGGCGTTCAGCGCGCTCCGCATCCCGCCAGCGGCCCCGGCGAAGCCCCGCCAGCGAGCGGCGGCCGCATGCAAACCGGCCACGTCCCCGTCGGGCCACACGTCGTCGACGAACGACTCCACCACCGCCCACAGCAGCGGCGGCGGCTCGCCTTTGCCCCAGGTCCCGGGCGGGCCGGGCGCCGACATCTTGTCCTGCGCCGGCGGCGCCTGCAAGGCGCCGGCACCGCCCCCCAGGGTGGAGGCCGCTTCGGCCTGCGAGTAGTTGGCGGCGCCCTGCTGTATCAGCGCCCCGCTCTGCCGGCACGCATTGACGGCGGCCGTCGCGGCCTGCAGCACGGACTCGCCCGCTTGCTGGTAGCTCAGTCCGAACATCGCGCCGGCCGCGTCCAGGCCGGTGTGGGCCGCAAAACCCGCCGTCAACACCGTCAGGTTCGCGGCCAGGCCATCGCCGGCGGCAATCACCGCACTGCCCACCGCGAACAGCGCTTGCGGATCGACGACCAAGGGAACCACGCGCGAAATTCTCGTCCAGGTCGCCGACCGTCGCCATTCACCCCCGGTCGTGCCGCCAAACGGGATGCGGGGACTCGGGACGCCTCCGGCGCGCGCCGAGCGTGACGCCACTGCGAAAAATCGGGCCGAAATTCGCCGTGGGGTCACGTTCGCGAACCAGGAACGGCGTCACGCTCGCGAACCAAGAACGGGCGTTAGGCTGGCGAACCGCTGACGGAGGCCGCACGCAGCGTGATGCGGTGGCGCCCCGCCGGCACCACGACGGCCGGCCCGGCCGGCTGCCCGTCGATCTGCACCACCGCCCCGTCGGGCAGCCCCGCCAGCGTGATCCGCGTGGCGACGTCGGTGGCCACGGTGATCGTCGACGACGGCAACCCGGCCAGGCCGGCGCGCGCGACGTCGACCGTGAGGCCGGCGACACCGGTGAGGCGCAGCGTCAGATACGGCAGCGGCGCGACGGCCCGTCCCACCTGCCAGTCCAGCTCGCTGTACAGGCCGGGCGACGGGTCGAGGTTCCAGACAACGCCGCGGTGGTGCCGGATCGCGTGCGTCGGGTCCGGCCGGGCGTACGACCGCGCGTCGACTTCGGCCACCGCCCCGCGCCGCCCCGTCACCGACGCGTCGGCGGCCAGCTCCGAGACCCACCACGCCCGGTGCGGCCCGATGCCCAGATCGGCGCGCACCAACTGCGGGTACCACGCGAACGTGATGTGTCCCGGATCTGCTTGGCGCACAGCCGTTCCCATGTGCGCGATCGGGTCCTCGAACTTGTCCTGCAGCACCCAGGCGATGTGATCCTCGAGCGGATAGACGGTGAACCGGTGCCGGTAGCCCAGCCGGTCGAGTTCGAGCACCTGCTCGGCGGCCGAGGCGAACGGCACCAGCTCGTCGACCAGCCCGTGGGCGATGACGTACGGCAGCCAGCGCGCATTGACCAGCAGCTTCCAGGTGTCGCCCTCGCGGGCGCACGGCGACTCCGGGTCGAGATCGGCCGGGATGTCCACGTCGGGCAACAGCCGCACCCCGCAGGCCGGCGGCCCGGCCAGGACGACCGCCTGGGAGAAGACCTGCGGGTAACTCAGCCCCAGCTTGTAGGCCGCAAACCCGCCCATCGAATAGCCGGAGATGACGGTGCGATTCGGGTCGGTGCCCAGCTGCTCGGCGACCCGGGCCCACACCTCCCACACGTCGAGTTCCCCGGTGTCGAAGTACCAGCTCGACGGGCCCCGGGCCAGCGGCGTCACCACCACCGAGTCGCGGCCCTCGCACACCTCGTGCAGCAGGCGCGGGTCGATCGCGGCGAACTGGCTTTGGCCCAGCGCCAGTGAGTGCAGCAACAGCGTCAGCGGCAGCGCCCGCCCCGGCGCGTAGCTGGACGGCAGGCAGATCGAATACGGCTGGACGCGCCCGAGGAACTGCGGCTTGGTGCTCAAGATGTCGTAGGAGGCCAGCCCACCTTCGATACCCTGGCCCAGCTCGACCGAGGACACATACCAACGGGTCGACGGGCCGGTGACCACCGGCTCGGGCTCGGTTTCGCGGGCGGCGAGCCGCCCCCACGGCACGGTGACGGCGAACGCGGACACGTCGCCATGGGTCAGGGCCGCGGCCTGGGCGGAATCCGACCAGAAGTTCAGGTGCGGCGGTTCCTGCTCGGTGGTGCGGAACGCGAGGTTGTAGACGTTGGGTTGCCCGGGTAGCGCCCCGCGCTCGGCGGGCACGTCGGCGAACCCGTCACCCGCAGGGTTGGCCAGGCCCGCGGCCAGCCGGACCTTCCAGGTGCCGGTCGGCTCGACCAGCGATCTCGGCACCTGAGCCACGAACGACCGCGACTGCGTGTCGACGCTGTGTTCAACGGGCGTCTGCGCCCCGCTCGTCAGGTCGATCAATGCGGCGCCTCGCCCGGACACCAGCAGGGCCATGTCGATGCCCTCCGAGCGCACGCCCGCCCCGGCCGGCCAGTCCGCGGCGGCGGTTCGGGCGGGGTCGGTGTCGAAGGTGAACAGCGCGATCGGCACCGAGGCGTCCACCAGCGTGTTCCAGTCGATTCGCCACCAGGTGTGGGTCTCGGTGAGCCCGACGGCGACGCGGAAGATGTCGGCGCCGTTGCCGGCGGCGGGACCGTCGGGATAGACGTAAGTGCCGCGCGGAGGCGCCTGAATCTTCAGATCGCCGACGGGGAGGCCGGTCGCGCCGTGGTCGTCGTAGAGGAAGTCGGTCCAGAACAGGGCGCCGCCGGCCAGCCGGCCCGCGCCGCAGGTGCGCGGAAAGTCCTCGCCAAACGGCCAATTCGATGGCACCGGCAGCCGCGGTTCGGGGCGCCGCGCCGCCGGCGGCACCCCCTCGGGCATCCCGTCGACGACGACCAGCTCGCCCGGCGGCGCCGGCGCGGGAGCGACGGGGTGCAGCACCGCGTCGGCGAAGTGACGCGCGATGCGCAACGGAAGCAGTGTGAGGTCCAGGATCGACACGTGGCCCAACCTACGCGGCGGGGCCGTCATGCCTGCTAGGACGCGGGCACCACGATCAGTTCGTGCGGCCGGTTGTTGACGGCCAGGGCGCCGTCCTCGGTGACGACGACGATGTCCTCGATGCGGGCGCCCCAACGGCCGGGAAAGTAGATGCCGGGCTCGACGGAGAAGGCCATCCCCGCGGCCAGCGGCAGATGGTTGCCGGCGACGATGTACGGCTCCTCATGCACCGACAGCCCGATGCCGTGCCCGGTGCGGTGCACGAAGAACTCCGCCAGCCCGGCCTCGGCCAGCACGTCGCGGGCGGCGGCGTCGACCTGCTCGGCGGTCACACCGGGACGGACGGCCTCCAGAGCCGCGCGCTGGGCCCGCTGTAGCACCGAATACCGTTCCGCCACATCGGGTTCGGGCTCACCGATGCTATAGGTGCGCGTCGAATCGGAGTGGTAGCCGGGCTCGTACGCGCCACCGATGTCGACGACGACGATGTCGCCCCGCTGCAGTTCGCGATCCGAGTAGCCGTGGTGCGGGTCGGCCGCGTGCGGTCCGGAGCCGACGATGATGAACGCCACCTCCGAATGCCCTTCCGCGACAATGGCTTCGGCGATGTCGGCGGCGACGTCCGCCTCGGTGCGGCCGGGGCGCAAAAACTCCGGCACGCGGGCGTGCACGCGGTCGATGGCCGCGCCGGCCTTGTGCAGCGCGTCGATCTCGCACTCCTCCTTGACCATCCGCAACTCGCGCAGCACGTCGGTGGCCAGCATCGGCAGCACGCCGAGGACGCCGGCCAGCGGCAAGAGGTGCAGGGCGGGCATGGAATCGGTGACGGCGGTCGCGGCGGGCCCCCCGCCCAGGGCCGCGCTCACCAGCCGGTAGGGGTCGTCGCCGTCGACCCAATCCCGAACGGCCAGGCCCAGTTCCGCCACGGCCGACCCTTTGAGGGCGGCCAGCTCCAGCCGGGGCACCACCACCGTCGGCTCGCCGGACGCCGGCAGCACCAACGCGGTGAGCCGTTCGAGGGTCTGGGCGCGCGAGCCGACGAGATAGCGCAGGTCATAGCCCGGCGTGATCACCAGGGCGGCCAGCCCGGCGTCGGCGGTCGCCGCGGCCGCCGCTGCCAGCCGGCGCGCGTACACGTCCGCGTCGAATCGGTCAGAGCTCATGTTTGCAGAAACTATTCTGCGGTAGTTGATAATTCACGCTTCATCGGCACCTAAGACCTCGACGACGGCGCCCGATGGGGCACGCACGAAGAACTCGCCGAGGTTGTCCTGGGCGGCATCGGGATCCGCTTCGATGGGCTCGTCGAGCAGAACACGATAAACGCAGAAATCGGAATGCTTTTCGGCGATCGCACGTGCGACGTCGAGGCGGGTCGTCGCGTACGTATACTCCTTGTCGTCCATCGGGTCCAAGGTGCGAGTAGCCCGGTCGCCGGGATTGAGTCCGCGCTTGTCGGCCCGGTAGTACACCGCATCATCGCTCATGGTCAGCCCTCCAGCCCTTCTCTCAGCACCCGGTCGAAGGCATAGCTCGTCAGTTTAGCGACGCGGCCCCACCGGCCGCGCTGATCGACAGAGGCGATGCCATCACCGCGGTGCCCGGGGAGCCCCACCTGCGCCCCAGCCAGCACGGATTCCAGAACCGGCACCGCGCACCGCGCCGATGACACCCTGCGACCAGGCCCGGCCCGGTCGGCCCGCCACCGACCGACTGCCCTCACGCCAGCCGTCGCGAATTCCGTTGGCTGTTCCGCGCATACCGCCGATCACGCCCCCGACCGCGGCGCGGACGAACCTGCCGGCCACCGCCGGGCGGCCCTGCCTTGTCACGAGACCGAAGCCGTGGACGACATCATGTTCCCAGCTAACCGCGTCGCCGACGGCGCTGGCAATATAGCCGGCATGCCACCACCCCTGCGATCGCCGCTGGTGCTGCTCGACGGCGCCAGCATGTGGTTCCGCTCGTATTTCGGGGTGCCGTCGTCGATCACCGCTCCCGACGGCCGGCCGGTCAACGCCGTGCGCGGGTTCCTCGACTCGATGGCCGTCGTGATCACCCAGCAGCGGCCCGGAAGGCTGGCGGTCTGCCTGGACCTCGATTGGCGGCCGCAGTTCCGGGTGGACCTCATCCCGTCGTATAAGGCGCACCGGGTCGCCGAACCCGAACCGGCCGGCGAGCCCGACATCGAGGAAGTGCCCGACGACCTGACGCCCCAGATCGACATGATCATGGAGCTGCTGGACGCGTTCGGGATCCCGACCGCGGGCGCGGAGGGTTTCGAGGCCGACGACGTGCTGGGCACGCTGGCTGCCCAAGAGCGCAGCGATCCGGTCGTGGTGGTCAGCGGTGACCGCGACCTGCTGCAGGTGGTGGCCGACGATCCCGTCCCCGTTCGGGTGCTCTACCTGGGCCGGGGGCTGACCAAGGCCACCCTGTTCGGGCCGGCCGAGGTTGCCGAAACCTATGGTGTCCCACGCGAACGCGCGGGCGCGGCCTACGCCGAGCTCGCGCTGTTGCGCGGCGATCCGTCCGACGGCCTGCCCGGGGTGCCCGGCGTCGGTGAGAAGACGGCGGCCACTTTGCTGGCCCAGCACGGCTCGTTGGAGCAGATCCTGGCCGCCGCGCAGGATCCAAAGTCCAAGATGGCCAAGGGTTTACGGAGCAAATTGCTGGGCGCGACGGACTATATCGAGGCCGCCGAACGGGTGGTGCGGGTGGCCACCGACGCGCCGGTCACGCTGTCGACACAAAACGATGCCCTGCCGCTGACGGCGGCCCACCCGCAACGCACCGCCAAGCTGGCGACCGAGCTGGGCGTCGGCTCGCCGATCGCCCGCCTGCAGAAGGCGCTCGACGCGCTGCCCGGCTGACCGCTTACTGCGGCCGGCCGACCTCGTAGGTGCCCTTGTTGTCCTGGAAGGTCACCGTCACGTGCTTCTTGGCGCCGTCGATGCTGACGTCGCAGTCGAAGGTGCCGCCCTTTTTGACGACCGGGTCCTGGCCGTGGTTGCAGGAGACGTCTTTGACGTTCTTGGCGCCGTAGCCGTTGGTCTCGTCGGTGAGGATCTGCTGGACCCCGGCCTGGGCCTTGTTGACGTCCAGCTTGGTGGTGACGAAAAACCCGGGCTCCCAGAAGCCGAGCACGAGCACGACCGCGACGACCAGCAGGGCGATCGCGCCGGCCACGCCGCCGATCAGCGCCGTCGAGCGCTTCTTCGCGGGCTGTTGCTGGTAGGGCGCGTACTGCTGCGGGTATTGCCCGTACTGACCGGGCTGGCCGTACTGGCCGGGCTGGCCGTACTGACCGGGCTGACCGTACTGGCCCGGCTGCGGGTACTGACCGGGCTGGCCGTACTGGCCCGGCTGGCCGTACTGGGGCGGCTGCGCGCCGTACTGCCCGGGCTGGGCCCCGGGTTGGGCCCCGGGTTGGGCGTAGCCGGGCTGTTGCTGGGGGTACTGCTGCGGGTAAGCCTGCTCCGTCGGCTGCTGGTACTGCGGATAGTCGGCGGGCGGCGTGGCCGGCGTGTAGGCCGGCGCCTGCCACGTCGCGTCCTGGCCCGACTGCTGCTGCCAGGGCGACGGGCCGACCTGCGTGGGCTCCGAGGAATGATCGCCGGCCTGACCGGGCGGCTGCCACTCGTGGCCCGGCTCCGATCCCTGCGGTCCGCTCATCGTTTCTCCTCAGTTCCCTTGTGTCTCGCGCTATTAACGCACTGTAACGGTAGCTCGCGCCCAGCCTACCCGGCGTCAACTGCAACGACGCCGCGCCGAACGTCATTGATGGCGCGCTTGGCGGTGCCGCGGAGGTCGGGATCCGGCGCGGCGTTGCGCACCTGGTCCAGCAGGTCGAGCACCTGGCGGCACCACCGCACGAAGTCCCCGGCCGACAACGGCGAACCGGTTCCGGTGATGTCGGCGACGGCCAACGCCGCGGCCAGGTCCCCGGTCCGGGCCCACCGGTAGATGACGTTGACGAAGCCGTCGTCGGGTTCGCGGCTCGGGGAGATCCGGTGCGCGTGCTCGTCGGCGCGCAGCGCGGTCGACAGCCGCGATGTCTGCTGCAGCGCCTGCCGCAACCGCTGGGTGGGCACCTCGGCGGCCAGCGCGCCACCGGGGCCGTCACCGCCGCGAGACTCGTACAGCACCGCCGAGACCACCGCGGCCAGCTCCGCGGGTTTCAAGCCCGACCACGCGCCGCTGCGCAGGCATTCGGCGACCAGCAGGTCGCTCTCGCTGTAGATCCGGGCCAGCAACCGGCCGTCGTCGGTGACGTGGGGCTCGGTGGCCGGCCCCTGGATGAAGCCGCGCTCGGTGAGCAGCCCGACGATCCGGTCGAACGTCCGGGCCAGCGAATTGGTGGCGGCGCCCACCCTCTTCTCGAGTTGCGCGTTGTCCCGTTCGATGCGCAGGTAGCGCTCGGCGTCCCGCATCTTGGCCTCGAGGCCCGGGCTGTTGTGGGCCGGATGCCGGCGCAGCTCCGCCCGCAGCGACGTCAGCTCGGGGTCATGAAAAGCGCCGTCCCCGTCGCCGCGACCGCTGCGGCGCGTGGCCGGAACCGCCAGCCCTTCGGCGGCCGATCGCAGCGCCGACGCCAGATCGCGCCGAACCCGCGGCTGGCGGTGTTCCACCCGCTTGGGCAACGACATCGAGCCGACCGGCGCCGCCGCGCCCGAATAATCCGCCGACGAAATCCGCCCCGCCCAACGGTTTTCGGTGAGCACGAGGGGGCGCGGATCGGAACTGTCGCGCGCCGACTCCAGCACCACCGCCAGCCCGCCGCGCCGGCCGTGCGTGATCGTGATGATGTCGCCGCGCCGCAGCGCGGCCAGCGCGTCAGTGGTCGCCTGCCGGCGCTGCAGCCGCGACGCGCGGGACTGGGCGCGTTCCATCTCCGAAATCCGGGCGCGCAGCCGGGCGTATTCGAAGATCGGGGCGTCGCGACCGCCTAGCTCGGCGGCGATCTCGTCGAGCATCCGTTGGCCGCGCTCGATCCCGCGGACCAGGCCGACGACGGAGCGGTCGGCCTGATACTGGGCAAACGACTGCTCGAGCAGTTGATGCGCCTGCTCGGGGCCCATCTGGTGCACCAGGTTGATCGTCATGTTGTACGACGGGGCGAACGAGCTGCGCAGCGGGAAGGTGCGGGTGGAGGCCAGGCCGGCCACCGCCGAGGGTTCGGTGGTCTCCTCGCTGGGATTCCAGAGCACCACCGCGTGGCCCTCGACGTCGATGCCGCGCCGGCCGGCGCGACCGGTCAGCTGCGTGTACTCCCCCGGCGTCAGCGGCACATGCTGCTCGCCGTTGAACTTGACCAGCCGCTCGAGCACCACCGTGCGCGCCGGCATGTTGATGCCCAGCGCGAGGGTTTCGGTGGCGAAGACCGCCTTGACCAGGCCGGCGGTGAACAGCTCCTCGACCGTGTGCCGGAACGCGGGCAGCATGCCGGCGTGGTGGGCCGCCAGGCCGCGCAGCAGCCCCTCCCGCCATTCGTAGTAGCCGAGCACGGCCAGGTCGGCGTCGGCCAGATCACCGCAGCGGTGATCGATCACCTCGGCGATCTGGGCGCGCTCCTCCTCGGTGGTCAGCCGCAGCGGCGACCGCAGGCACTGCTGCACCGCGGCGTCACAACCGGCCCGGGAGAACACGAACGTGATCGCCGGCAGCAGGCCCTGCGAGTCGAGGATCGCGATCACGTCCGGCCGCGCGGGCGGCCGGTAGAAGCGCGGCCGGCCGGCACCGGCTCGCCCCGTGCGCCCGCGCCTGGGCTGCCAGTCCGACATCCGGTCCGCCTCGCGGCGATGGGAGATCTGGCGCAACAGGTCGGGGTCGACGCGGGTCTTGTCCGTCTCGCTGTCGTAGTCGAACAGATCGAACAGGCGCTTGCCGACCAGGACGTGTTGCCACAGCGGAACGGGCCGGTGCTCGTCGACCACCACGGTGGTGTCGCCGCGGACGGTCTGGATCCAGCCGCCGAACTCCTCGGCGTTGCTCACCGTCGCCGAGAGGCTGACCAGCCGCACCTCCTCGGGCAGGTGCAGGATCACCTCCTCCCACACCGGCCCGCGCATCCGGTCGGCCAGGAAATGCACCTCATCCATCACCACATACGAAAGCCCTTGGAGCGCAGGGGAATCGGCGTAGAGCATGTTGCGCAGCACCTCGGTGGTCATCACCACGACGGGTGCGTCGCCGTTCACGGACATGTCGCCGGTGAGCAGCCCGATCCGGTCGCGGCCGTAGCGCTCGGTCAGGTCGGTGTGCTTCTGGTTGCTGAGGGCCTTGAGCGGGGTGGTGTAAAAGCATTTGCCGCCGGACGCGAGCGCCAGGTGCACGGCGAATTCGCCGACCACCGTTTTGCCGGCGCCGGTCGGCGCGCACACCAGCACGCCGTGGCCGCGTTCGAGTGCCGCGCAGGCCCGCCGCTGAAAGTCGTCGAGGGTGAAGCGCAGTTCCGCGGCGAACCGGGGCAGCTCGGTCAGTTCGGTCACGCCGTCGCCCGATTGCGCGAGGGTGCGTGTTTGTACGGCGACACGCCGATATTGATGTACAACTGCGCACGCTCGCGCCAGGAAAAGCTACGTGACGTCGTCATGTTGACCGGCGGTGTACGAGGGCTCCGGTACCGGCTCGACGATCGGCTCCGGCGCCTCGATGACCGAGGCTTGGTCGTCGGGAATCGCCTCCTGGGCTTCGCGCTTGGCCTTGCGCCTGTCGTGCAGCCGCGCGATCTGGATGGCGAACTCGAGGAGCACCGACAGCGCCACGCCGAGCGCCGTCATCGAGAACGGGTCGGATCCGGGTGTGAAGATGGCCGCGAAGGCGAACATGCCGAAGATCAGCCCGCGCCGCCACGACTTGAGCTTCTCGTAGGTCAGCATGCCGGTCTGGTTGAGCATGACGATCAGCAGCGGGAACTCGAAGCTGACCCCGAACACCACCAGCAGGTTGATCAGGAAGCCGAAATAGCGGTCCCCGGACAGCGCGGTCACCTGCACGTCGCTGCCGACGGTCAGCAAGAAGCCCAGCGCCTTGGACAACACGAAGTAGGCCAGCACCGCGCCGACCACGAACAGGACCGCCGCGGGTATCACGAACGCGATCGCGAAGCGGCGCTCCTTCTGGTAGAGCCCGGGCGTGATGAACGCCCACAGCTGGTAGAACCACACCGGGCAGGCCAGCACGATCCCGGCCGTCATCCCGACCTTGAGCCGCAGCATGAACTGGTCGAACGGCGCCGTGGCCAGCAGCCGGCACTGGCCGTCGGCGCTGATGCTGGCCCGCGCCGACTGGGGTAGCGCGCAGTACGGGTGACGCAGCCACTCACCGAGGCTTTCCAGCCCGAGGATCGAGTGCGAGTACCAGACGAAGCCGAAGATCGTCGTCAGCAGGATCGCGGCCAGCGAGATCAGCAGGCGGGTGCGCAGCTCGGTCAGGTGATCGACCAGCGACATCGTCGCGTCCGGGTTGGTGCGGCTGCGCCTGTTGCGCGGGTTGAGCCGTTTCAGCAAGCCGGCGGTGCGCGCCGAAACCTTGAAACCTTTCACGATGCTCGTCTAGTGCTCGTGGCGCTCGGGCACCGCGGCGGCGCGGCTACGCCGGGCGCGCTTCGGTGTGCCCCTGCTCGGTGGCCGCCGGCGGGTCGACCCGCTGCGACTGCACGGGCTGGGGTGTCTCGATCGAGGGAGCTTCGGGCTTGCCTTCGGTCTGCATTTCGCGCATCTCGGACTTGAAGATGCGCATCGACTTGCCCAACGAGCGCGCGGCATCGGGGAGCTTCTTGGCACCGAACAGCAGGATCACCACGACAGCGAGAATCGCCCAGTGCCACGGACTAAGACTGCCCACTTTGATTACCTCCAGACGTCCACCCGATGCTACCGCAGCCAGGGCCGCAGCTACTGTGGCCGCGCCGCGACCTGGTAGGACTCCAGGGCCGCGGCGGCGGCATCCCGTACACGCCGGGCCAGCGACTCCGGTTCAAGCACCCGCACCGCCGAGCCGAAGCCCAGCACCAGGCGGGTCATCCAGTCCTCGGAGGCATACGTCATGACGGCCTCACACGAGCCGTCGGCCAGCTCGAGCACCTCCCGCATCGGGTAGTACTCGAACATCCAGGACGCCGAGGGGGCCACCCACAATTTGGCCGACGGCAGCGCCGGATCGCCGTCGAACAGCGAGGTGTCCGGCGGCGCCTGCCGCGCCGGCTCGGGGGCGGCGGCCGGCTCGCCCAGCTCGGTGGCGTCGACGATCCGGTCGAAACGGAACAGCCGGACGCCCTCGGCCTCGCGCGACCAGGCCTCCAGGTAGCTGTGCCCGCCGATCAGCAGGACGCGGATGGGGTCGACGATCCGGCTGGTCAGGGTGTCGTGCGAGGCGGAGTAGTAGTCGATGGCCAGCGCGTGCTTGTACTGCACGGCGGTGCGCACCGCGGCGGCGGCCCGGCTTTCGACGGGGGCGGGCTCGTCGACGGCCGCCGTGACGTCCTGCCCGACGGCGCCCGCGGCGGCCTCGATCTTGGCGATCGCACTGCGAGCCGCTTCCGGGTCGACCACGCCGGGAATGTCGGCCAGCGCCCGCAGCGCCACCAGCAGGCCCGTCGCCTCGGGCGACGTGAGCTTGAGCGGACGGTCGATGCCGGCCGAGAACGTCACCTCGATGGTGTCGCCGGAGAACTCGAAGTCGATGAGGTCACCCGGGTAGTAGCCGGGGAGGCCGCACATCCACAGCTGGTTGAGGTCCTCCTCCAGCTGCTTGGCGGACACCCCCAGGTCGGCGGCGGCCTTGGCGCGGGTGACCTTCGGGTTGGCCTGGAAGTACGGCACCATGTTGAGCAGCCGGACCAACCGGGTGGATACGGGAGTCATCTGCCGCCCGCTTCCACGTGCGACCGCAGCCGGGAAACGACATCGTCGCGCAGGGATTGCGGCTCGAGGGCGACGGCGTCGGGCCCGTAGCCGGCGACGTCGCGCGCCAGCTGGTCGGCTGAGACGATGTCGAGTTCGATCACCTCGCCGCGTCGCCCGGCCACCTCGCGCGCGGCGATCGCCCGCCCTGCCCGCCGCAGGGCGGTGGCCCGCCCGTCGGCGACCCAGACCCGGGCCTGTCCCCCGCCCGGCCACTCGGTGACCGTCTGAGCCACGATCTTGCGCAGGTCGACGCCGTCGGGCACGGTGACCGCGCCGGGCGGGCCGATCGGAGTGACGTCCGCGCCGATCCGGGACAGCCGGAAGGTGCGGGTGGCGTCGCGGTCGCGGTCGTGGCCGACCAGATACCAGCGGCCCTTCTCGGTGACCACGCCCCACGGCTCGACGGTGCGCGTGGTGTAGGGCTCGGCTCGGGACGGCCGGTGCGGGAACCGCACGGCCTGACGGGAATCGATGGCAGACAACAGGATTCCCAGCACTTCTTCAGATCCGCGCAGGCCCGGCACCCCGGCCGGGGACGCGATGGCGACCGGGGCGTCGATATCAAAGGGGTCGACGTCCACGCCGGCGGCGCGCAGCTTGAGCAACGCGCCCTGGGTGGCGGTGATCAATTCGGGTGACTCCCACAGCTGCGTGGCGACCGCCACCGCCGCCGCCTCGTCCGGCGTCAGCCCCACCGGCGGCAGCGCGTACGCGTCGCGGTTGATCCGGTAGCCCTCGGTGGGGTCCGTGACCGACACCCGGCCGACCTCCAAGGGGATGCCCAGGTCACGCAGCTCGTTCTTGTCGCGCTCGAACATCCGTGAGAACGCCTCGGCGCTGGGGCTGTCGGAATAGCCGGCGACGCTGGACCTGATCTTCTCGGCGGTGATGTAGCCGCGGGTGGACAGCAGCGCTATGACGAGGTTGACCAACCGCTCGACTTTCGAGGTCGCCATTTGCACCAGGTTATAGCCGCCGCCCGCCCCGCGCCTGCACCGGCCGGCGAGTCGCAGCATTCACAATGGCCACATCAGTCACACGGGCGCTGCCGCGGTTGGAAACTACCGTCTACATGCTGGCGATCAGCCGCTTGACCCGCTCGTCGACGGCCCGGAACGGGTCCTTGCACAGCACCGTGCGCTGCGCCTGGTCGTTGAGCTTCAGGTGCACCCAGTCGACGGTGAAATCGCGGCCGGCGGCCTGCGCGGCGCTGATGAACTCCCCGCGCAGCCGGGCGCGGGTGGTCTGCGGCGGGTGGTCGACGGCCTCGGCGATGTCCTCGTCAGTGGTCACGCGCGCGGCCAGGCCCTTGCGTTGCAACAGGTCGAAGACGCCGCGGCCGCGCTTGATGTCGTGGTAGGCCAGGTCCAGCTGAGCGATCTTCGCGTCGGACAGCTCCATGTTGTAGCGATCCTGATAGCGCTGGAACAGCTTGCGCTTGATCACCCAGTCGATCTCGGTGTCCACCTTGGCGAAATCCTGGCTCTCGACGGCGTCGAGTTGGCGACCCCACAGGTCGACGACCTGCTCGATCTGCGCGTTGGGCTCCCGGGTCTGCAGGTGCTCGACGGCGCGGCTGTAGTACTCGCGCTGGATGTCCAGGGCGCTGGCCTGACGCCCGCCCGCCAGCCGGACCGGGCGGCGGCCGGTGATGTCGTGGCTGACCTCGCGGATGGCGCGGATGGGGTTGTCCAGCGAGAAGTCGCGGAACGGCACGCCGGCCTCGATCATCTCCAGCACCAGCGCCGCGGTGCCGACCTTGAGCATGGTGGTCGTCTCGCACATGTTGGAGTCGCCGACGATGACGTGCAGCCGCCGGTATTTCTCGGCGTCGGCGTGCGGCTCGTCGCGGGTGTTGATGATCGGGCGGCTGCGGGTGGTGGCCGAGGAAACGCCCTCCCAGATGTGCTCGGCGCGTTGGGAAAGGCAGAACGTCGCCGCCTTGGGCGTCTGGAGCACCTTGCCGGCCCCGCAGATCAGCTGGCGGGTGACCAGGAACGGCAGCAGCACGTCGGAGATCCGGGAGAACTCACCGGCCCGCACGATCAGGTAGTTCTCGTGGCAGCCGTAGGAGTTGCCCGCCGAGTCGGTGTTGTTCTTGAACAGGTAGATGTCCCCGCCGATGCCCTCGTCGGCGAGCCGCTGCTCGGCGTCGACGAGCAGGTCCTCGAGTACCCATTCGCCGGCCCGGTCATGGGTGACCAGCTGCACCAGGCTGTCGCACTCGGCGGTGGCGTACTCGGGATGGCTGCCGACATCCAGGTAGAGGCGGGCGCCGTTGCGCAAGAAAACGTTGGAGCTACGTCCCCACGACACCACCCGCCGGAACAGGTACCGCGCGACCTCGTCCGGAGACAGGCGGCGATGGCCGTGGAACGTGCAGGTGACACCGAACTCGGTCTCGATGCCCATGATTCGTCGCTGCACGTAATCGAGGGTACTGGTTGTCCGACCGCTAATGTGAGCAAGCCGCGCCCACGGATGCTATTGGCCGGATTGGATCCAGTCGGCACCGTCGCCGACGAGGCCCACCGGACCCCTCCGCGCCGGGTCTAGTCCTTGGGCTTCTCGTCGGGATCCGTGGTCTTGCCCTTGGCTTTGGAGCCCTTTTTGTCGAGCTCCTTGAGCATGCTTTCCAGGGCGGGCCGGGTGATCCGCCGAAACGCGCGGCGCGGCCGGTTGGCGTCCAGGATGGCCACCTCGAGGCTGCTCACGTCGATCGAGTGTTGATCGCCGTTGGACGCTTCCGCGCTGCCCGCCCGCAGCGCCGCCAGGGCGATCCCCAACGCCTCGCGAAGGTGCGCGTTTTCGGCGTAGGACTCCTTGAGCGCGGTGGTGATCGGCTCGGTGGTGCCGCCCATCACCACGAAGTGCGGCTCGTCGGCGATCGATCCGTCATACAGGATCCGATACAGCTCAGGCGGTTTCGATTCGCCGTAGTGGGCGACCTCGGCGACGCACAACTCGACCTCGTAGGGCTTGGCCTGTTCGGTGAAGATGGTGCCGAGGGTCTGCGCGTAGACGTTGGCCAGCTGCCTGCCGGTGACGTCGCGGCGGTCGTAGGCGTAGCCGCGGGTGTCGGCGAACTGGATTCCGCCACGGCGCAAGTTGTCGAATTCGTTGAACTTGCCCGCGGCCGCGAAGCCCACGCGATCGTAGAGCTCGCTGATCTTCTGCAGGGAACGCGACGGGTTCTCCGCGACGAACAGCACGCCATCGGCGTAGGCCAGCGCCACCACGCTGCGGCCCCGCGCGATGCCCTTGCGCGCGAGCTCGCTGCGCTCGCGCATCGCCTGCTCGGGCGAGATGAAATACGGAAAGCTCACTTGTCACCCCGCGGCTCGGAATCCGGACCGAAAGTGTCTGCGCGCGAACGGCTTTCGATTACCTCGCGGGCCAGCTCAGCGATGCGGGCCTCCGGCACCTCGGCGGCGCCCTCGGCGCCGATGGTGACCGCCGTCGGGTAGATGCCGCGGACCAGGTCCGGTCCGCCGGTGGCAGAGTCGTCGTCGGCGGCATCGTAGAGCGCCTCGACCGCCACCCGCACCGCCGAATCGACGTCGGTGACTTGCGCGTAGAGCTTCTTCATCGACGACTTGGCGAAGATCGAGCCCGACCCAACCGCCTGGTAGCCCTCTTCCTCGATGTTCCAGCCGCCGGCGGCGTCGAACGACACGATGCGGCCGGCGCTTTCGGCGTCCGCGGCGTGGATGTCGTAGCCCGCCAGCAGCGGCAGGGCGACCAGCCCCTGCATCGCCGCCGCCAGGTTGCCGCGCACCATGATCGCGAGCCGGTTGACCTTGCCGGCGAAGGTGAGCGGCACGCCCTCGAGCTTCTCGTAGTGCTCGAGTTCCACCGCGTAGAGGCGTGCGAACTCGACGGCGATCGCGGCGGTGCCGGCGATGCCGGTCGCGGTGTAGTCGTCGGTGATGTACACCTTCTTGACGTCGCGCCCGGCGATCATGTTGCCCTGCGTCGAGCGCCGGTCACCCGCGATGAGGACGCCGCCGGGATATTTCAGCGCGACGATGGTGGTGCCGTGCGGAAGTTGTCCGCCGGCGGCGACCGCGTGCGCGCCGCCGCTCAGGCTCGCCGGCAGCAGCTCCGGCGCCTGGCGGCGCAGCAGGTCGGCGAACGAGGACAGGTCTATGGCCGGGTTCCCGGGGAGGGCGGAGTTAGTGGGCAGGCGATCGGCAAAAGGCCAGGTCACTGTCCGCCCTTTTGGACATACGCGCGGACAAAGTCCTCGGCGTTTTCCTCAAGGACGTCGTCAATCTCGTCGAGCAGGTCGTCGGTGTCTTCAGCTAGCTTCTCGCGACGCTCCTGGCCCGCGGCCGTGCCGTCGGCGAAGTCGTCTTCATCGCCGCCGCCACCACCACGCTTGGTCTGCTCCTGAGCCATCGCCGCCTCCTGCTTAGTTGTCGGCTCGTGTTATCCCAAGTCACGCGCCCGCTTAGTCTTCTCTACAGTACCGGTCAGCGCCGACGTTTCCCGCTCTAACTGTTAGCTGGTCAGTTGTTCCACCAGTTCGACCGCGCTGTCCACCGAGTCCAATAACGCCCCGACGTGGGCCTTGCTCCCCCGCAGCGGCTCCAGGGTGGGGATGCGCACCAGCGAATCCCCACCGAGGTCGAAGATCACCGAGTCCCAGCTGGCCGCGGCGATGTCGGCGCCGAACCGGCGCAGGCATTCACCGCGGAAGTAGGCGCGCGTGTCCGTCGGCGGATTGTCGACAGCTTCGAGCACCTGGTGTTCGCTGACCAGACGCTTCATCGAGCCGCGCGCGACCAGCCGGTTGTACAGGCCCTTGTCCAGCCGCACATCGGAGTACTGCAGGTCGACCAGGTGCAGCCGCGGCGCCGACCAGCTCAGGTTCTCCCGCTGCCGGAAACCCTCCAGCAGCCGCAGCTTGGCCGGCCAGTCCAGCAGCTCGGCGCAGTCCATCGGGTCGCGCTCCAGCTTGTCGAGCACATCGGCCCAGGTCTCGACGATGTCGGCGGCGCGGGGGTCGGGGTCGCGGCCGTCCACCAGCTTGGCCACCCGGTCGAGGTAGATCCGTTGCAGCGCAAGGGCGGTCAGCTCGCGGCCGTCGGCCAGGGCCACCGCGACCCGCAGCGACGGGTCGCGGCTGATGGCGTGGACGGCGTGGACGGGGCGCGCCAGCGCCAGGTCGGTCAGGTCTATCCCGTGCGCGGGGCCCTCTTCGATCAGGTCGAGCACCAGCGCCGTGGTGCCCAGCTTCAGATACGTCGACGTCTCGGCGAGGTTGGCGTCGCCGATGATGACGTGCAGCCGGCGGTATCGGTCGGCGTCGGCGTGGGGCTCGTCGCGGGTGTTGATGATGCCGCGTTTCAGCGTGGTCTCCAGGCCGACCTCGACCTCGATGTAGTCGGAGCGCTGCGACAGCTGGAAGCCCGGCTCGTCACCGGAGGGGCCGATGCCGACCCGGCCCGAACCCGTCACGACCTGCCGCGACACCAGAAAAGGGGTCAGGCCGGCGATGATCGCCGAGAACGGCGTCTGCCGCGACATCAGGTAGTTCTCGTGCGACCCGTAGGAGGCGCCCTTGCCGTCGACGTTGTTCTTGTAGAGCTGCAGTTTCGCGGCGCCCGGCACGCTGGCGACGTGCCGCGCGGCGGCCTCCATCACCCGTTCGCCGGCCTTGTCCCAGATCACCGCGTCGAGCGGGTCGGTGCACTCCGGCGCGGAGTACTCCGGGTGCGCGTGGTCGACGTAGAGGCGCGCCCCGTTGGTCAGGATCATGTTGGCCGCCCCGACCTCGTCGGCGTCGACGACGGGCGGGGGCCCGGCCGAGCGGCTCAGGTCGAAGCCGCGGGCGTCGCGCAGCGGCGATTCGACCTCGTAGTCCCAGCGGGTCCGCTTGGCGCGCTGGATGCCGGCGGCGGCCGCGTAGGCCAGCACCGCCTGGGTCGAGGTGAGGATCGGGTTGGCGGTCGGGTCCGACGGCGACGAGATGCCGTACTCGACCTCCGTCCCGATAATCCTTTGCATTACTTCAAGATAGGCCCGCTTATCATGTGGCCCGCTGGGCGGGGTGATCTGGGGGCCCGAATTCGGCGCGATAATCCCCGGCGCACGGCTGATCGGCCACTAGGGTGAGCCCGCATGGGCCCTTCTCTCCGCCGCCCGCCGGGGACGGCGAGCGGCGCGGCCGAAAGCTGGTTCCTCGAGCGCGGATTGCCTTCGGTGCTGACGAGACGCTCCCGGTGGCGACGGCTCTGGCCGCGGTCGGCTCCCGTGCTGGCGGCCTACGCGACTTTGCAGGCCTGCGTCCTGCCGATCTACCTGATCACCGGCGGCCACGACGTCGAGATCACCGGGCAGCCGACGGGCCCGGAGTTGGTCGTGCTGAGCATCATCGGGCTCGCGCTGCCGCTGATGGCCGTCTTCGGCTGGCTGGTGTCGCGGTCGCGCAGCGGCCGGATCCGCGCGGGCATCGCGACGATCGCGGCGCTCGTGGTCGCGTGTGTCGGGCTCACCGTGGGCGGACCCGGCGAACTGGCTCAAGAGGCCGTCGTCGTCGCCGCGGTGCTGACACTGACGGGCTGTGGCGTCGGATCGGTGGTCGGATGGGCGGTGCGGATGACGCTCTCGCACCTTGCGACGGTCGGGGCCTTGGTCGTCCGCGCCCTGCCGGTCGTGCTGCTGACGGCCCTGGTCTTCTTCAACACCTACGTCTGGATCATGGCCAAGACGATCAGCGGGCAGCGGCTGGGGCTGGCGATCGCCTTTTTGCTCTCGATCGCCGTGGCATTCGTCGTCTCCGCGACGTGGGAACGGGCCCGGCCGGCGCTCGGATCCACGATGTCGGTGCTGCCCAACGACAGTGAACGGCTCGCGGGCACGCCCTTCGCGGACATGCCGGACGCCCCCGACTGCGCTCCGCTGACGCGGGCCGAACGGCTCAACGTCGTCTTCGTGCTGGCGGTCTCGCAGCTGGCGCAGATCTTGGTGGTCGCGGTGGTCACCGCCACGATCTACCTCGTCCTCGGGCTGATCGTGCTGACGCCTGCGCTGTTGAACGAATGGACCCACACCTACAAAAGCACCGCGACGGTGCTGGGATTCACGCTGCCGGTGCCCGATTCGCTGATCCACATGACCTTGTTCCTCGGGGCCCTGACGTTCATGTACATCAGCGCCCGAGCCGCCGGCGACGCCGAATACCGCGCCACCTTCCTGGATCCCCTGATCGACGACCTGCATGCGACGCTGATCGCACGCAACCGCTACCGCGGGGCCGTGGCGCTCTCGGCGTGTGAAGTTGACGCCACCAGCGGCGGTGATTAACTTCACACGGATGACCGACCTGGCTGGAAAGCGTTACGGCGAAGTGCTTCTCGTGACCCCCGGCGAGGCCGGCCCGCAGGCCACGGTCTACAACAGCTTCCCGCTCAACGACTGCCCCGAAGAGCTGTGGTCGGCGCTGGACCCGCAGGCCATCGCCGCCGAAAACGGCGCGGCCGCAGCGCTTCTCAACGGTCCCCGCTACTGGTTGATGAACGCCATCGAGAAGGAACAGCAGGGCCCCCAGATCAGAAAGACCTTCGGCGGGATCGAGATGATCCAGCAGGCCACCGTCCTGCTGTCATCGATGAACCCCGCGCCCTACAGCGTCAACACGGTGTCCCGCCACACGGTGTTCGTGTTCAACGCCGGCGAAGAGGTCTACGAACTACAGGATCCGCAGGGGCACCGCTGGGTCATGCAGACCTGGAGCCAGGTCGTCGACCCCACCCTGTCGCGTGCGGATCTGCCGAAGCTGGGCGACCGGCTCAAGCTGCCCAACGGATGGTCCTACCAGCCGCGCGTGCTCACCGAAGAGTTGCGCATCGACACGACCTCCCGAGCCGCCCAGGTCACCCAGGATGACCTGACCAACAGCTACTCGCTGGTGACCGCCTAGCCCGGGCGACGGAGCCGCCCTACAGGTACTGACCCAGGTTGGACTCGGTGTCGATGGCCCGCGACGCGCTCGACGACTTGCCCGTGACCAGGGTGCGGATGTAGACGATCCGCTCGCCCTTCTTGCCCGAAATCCGCGCCCAGTCATCGGGGTTGGTGGTGTTGGGCAGGTCCTCGTTCTCGGCGAACTCGTCGACGATCGAGTCGAGCAGGTGCTGGATGCGCAGGCCGGGCTGGCCGGTCTCGAGCACCGACTTGATCGCGTTCTTCTTCGCCCGGTCGACGACGTTCTGGATCATCGCCCCGGAGTTGAAGTCCTTGAAGTACATGACCTCCTTGTCACCGTTGGCGTAGGTGACCTCCAGGAACCGGTTGTCGTCGATCTCGGCGTACATCCGCTCGACGACCTTCTCGATCATCGCCTTGATGCAGGCCGTGCGGTCGCCGTCGAACTCGGCGAGGTCGTCGGCGTGCAGCGGAAGCGTCTCGGTGAGGTACTTCGAGAAGATGTCCTGCGCCGCCTCGGCGTCCGGCCGCTCGATCTTGATCTTCACGTCCAGGCGGCCCGGCCGCAGGATCGCGGGGTCGATCATGTCCTCGCGGTTGGAGGCGCCGATCACGATGACGTTCTCCAGGCCCTCGACGCCGTCGATCTCGCTCAGCAGCTGCGGGACCACCGTCGTCTCGACGTCCGAGGAGACTCCGGTGCCGCGGGTGCGGAAGATCGAGTCCATCTCGTCGAAGAACACGATCACCGGCGTTCCCTCCGACGCCTTCTCACGCGCCCGCTGGAAGATCAATCGGATGTGCCGCTCGGTCTCGCCGACGAACTTGTTCAGCAGCTCGGGGCCCTTGATGTTGAGGAAGTACGACTTCGCCTCGCGGGCATCGTCGCCGCGCACCTCGGCCATCTTCTTGGCCAGCGAGTTCGCGACCGCCTTCGCGATCAGCGTCTTGCCGCAGCCGGGCGGGCCGTACAGCAGCACGCCCTTGGGCGGGCGCAGCGCGTACTCGCGGTAGAGCTCCTTGTGCAGGAACGGCAACTCGACGGCGTCGCGGATCTGCTCGATCTGTCGGGTCAGGCCACCGATGTCCTGGTAGCTGACGTCGGGCACCTCCTCGAGCACCAGGTCTTCGACCTCTGCCTTGGGGATGCGCTCGAAGGCGTAGCCGGCCTTGGTGTCGACCAGCAGCGAGTCGCCCGGGCGCAGCTTGCGGGGCTTGGTGTCGTCGTTGAGGGCGTCGGGAACGCCGTCCGGCAGGTCCTCGGCGACCAGCGGCTCGGCCAGCCACACGATCCGCTCCTCGTCGGCGTCGCCGACGACGAGCGCACGGTGCCCGTCGTTGAGCACCTCGCGCAGGGTGGAGATCTCGCCGACCGATTCGAACGTGCCCGCCTCGACGACGGTCAGGGCCTCGTTGAGCCGGACCGTCTGACCCTTCCGCAGCGTGGCGACCTCGATGTTGGGCGAGCAGGTCAGGCGCATCTTGCGGCCCGAGGTGAACACGTCGACCGTGTCGTCGTCGTGCGCGGCCAGCAGGACGCCGTAGCCGCTGGGCGGCTGCCCGAGCCGGTCGACCTCCTCGCGCAGCGCCAACAGTTGCTGGCGAGCCTCCTTGAGGGTCTCCATCAACTTGGAGTTGCGCGCCGCGAGGGAATCGATGCGCGCTTCGAGCTGATGCACATCGCGGGCCGAGCGGGTGCCGCCGTGCGTGCCAACCGCGTGCTCGAGTTGTTCGCGCAGCACCGCTGCCTCACGGCGTAACTGTTCCAATTCGGCAGCATCGCCGCTGGACATGCCAATGTCACCGGTGTTACCGAATGCTTCAGAACGCTCTGAGTCACCCATGTTGCGCTCCTTTCCCGCCCCGAAATTCGCGGTGGTACTTCAACGCTACCGGCGATTGCCGGTTGATGTGCGCAGTCAAATGCTCACGAAAAGTTAAGACTTTGGTTCCACTGGTAATCTCTGCCACGAATCGCGCCGAGCGAAAGGACGGCCGTGGCCCCAAAACCCCTTGCCACGGGCTCCGCCGGCGCCGTCCGGGTCGGCGCGGCGGCTCCCGCTGTGACATCCATTGCACCCGTTGGCCCGACGGCCGACGTGGGCGCCTGACCAGAACGAGTTGTATGCACCGACGCCTGTCCGTTGCGCTGATGGCCGCCAGCGCGGTGGCGGCCATCGGGCTCGCCGGATGCTCGCACACCGGCCCCAGGGTGGTGTCGTCCCCCTCGTCGCGCGTCCCGGTCACCTCGACTCCGGTCGTCGTGGCGGCTCCCCCGACCGCCCCGCTGCCGCCCCCCGAAGCCCTGACCGAGGTGCTGAATCGGCTCGCCGACCCCAACGTGCCGGGCATCAACAAGGTGGACCTCGTCGAGGGCGCGACCGCCGACAGCGCGGCCACCCTGGACAGGTTCACCGGCGCGTTGCGGGACAACGGCTACCTGCCGATGACGTTCGCGGCGAACGACATGGCCTGGTCGGACAAGAATCCGTCCCACGTCCGGGCCACCGTGACGGTCAACACCGCCCAGGCCAACAACGGCAAATTCACGTTCCCGATGGAGTTCGCACCGTTCCAAGGGGGCTGGCAGCTATCTCGCCGAACCGCCGAAATGCTGCTGGCGCTGGGTAACTCGGCCACCGGGCCGCCCTCACCGGCCAATCCGGCCCCGGGCCCCGGGCCGGCGCCCGAGCCCGCGCCGGCTCCGCCCC
>NZ_LZJH01000026.1:0-1316 GCF_001666745.1 Mycobacterium sp. E2699
GCGAAAACGATAAACGTCTGGGTGAGAAGGTTTTCCAGGAACCACCCGGTGTGAAACGCCACCTCGCCGGCGTGCAGGATGCCGAGCATGAATCCGAAGGTCAAGAAGTCGAACAGCGAGTTGATGGGCCCGAACGTCAGCATGAACCTGCGGATGAAGGCGACGTTCCAGTGCGCCGGCGCATCGCGTTGCTCCTCATCGACGCGGTCGGTGGGGATCGCCAACTGCGAGGCATCGTAGAGCAGGTTGCCCAGCAGGATCTGGCTGGGCAGCATCGGCAGAAACGGCAAGAACGCCGACGCGGCGGCGGCGCTGAAGGTGTTGCCGAAATTGCTCGATGTGCCCATGAACACGTACTTGATGGTATTGGCGAAAATCCTTCTGCCCGTGGCCACCCCGGTGGCCAGCACCCCCAGGTCCTTTTCCAGCAAGACCACGTCGGCCGCGTCCTTGGCCACGTCGGTGGCGCTGTTGACGGAGATGCCCACATCGGCGGCGTGCAATGCCAGCGCGTCGTTGACGCCGTCGCCGAGGAAGCCGACCGATCGCCCGTTGCGGCGCAGCGCGGTGATCAGCCGCGCCTTCTGCTCGGGGGAGATGCGCGCGAAGATGGTGTGGTTTTGCGCGGCGTCGACGAACCCGTCGTCGTCGAGGGGTTCCAGCTCGGCGCCGGTGAGAGTGCCCTTGGACGCCAAACCCAGGTCATTGCAGACCTTTTCGGCGACCCGCGGATTGTCGCCGGTGGCGATCTTGAGCTCGATGCCCAGTTCGGCCAGCTGTGCCAGCGACTGGCGCGCCGCGGGTTTGGGTTCGTCGGCGAAGACCAGAAAGCCGGCCAGCGTGAGGTCGTGTTCGTCGTCGGCGGTGAGCTCCGTCAGCTCGGCGGCCGGGCGGGTGGCGACGGCGACCACCCGCCGTCCGGCGGCGAACAAGTCCGCCAGGGTCGCATCCGCGGCCGCCGGCGTCCCGTCGCACCGGTCCAGGACCTGTTCGGGGGCGCCCTTGACGACGAGGAGGCGGTTGCCGTCGTCGTCGACCAACACCGACGTCGCGCGCCGCTCGTGGTCGAACGGCAGCAGCGCGACGCGGCGCACCGCGCCGCCCACCAGTTGCTGTGGCTGCGGGGAGTCCCACAGCGCGGCGTCGAGCGGATTGGCGCTCACCACACCGGATTCCGGGTCGACGTCGGTGGCCAGCAACCCGAGCCGCCGGACCGGCTCGGCCGGCGCACCGGCCGGATCGACCGCGCCGACCAGGCGGATGCGGCCCTCCGTCAGCGTGCCGGTCTTGTCGGTGATCAGGATGTCGATGTCGCC
>NZ_LZJH01000027.1:0-681 GCF_001666745.1 Mycobacterium sp. E2699
TCGGAGCCGTCCAGGTCGGTCTCGCCGTTCAGGTAGCGCAGCACGCCGTAGGTCAGGCCATCCGGCAGCGCGCGCAGCTGTTCTTTGGCGTCCTTGATAACAGCGCCGAGCCGAGGGTCGCCGGCCGCCACGTCAGCCCACGACAGCCCGCCCGCCGTGATGGCCACCGGGTACTTGGTGGTGAACCAGCCCACGGTGCGCGACAGGTCGACATGCTCCCCCGACGCGGCCAGCTCCTCCTGGCGTCCGTGACCCTCCGCGTCGATGACGATCGGCGCGCCGCCGGTCCCCAGAAACTCCGTGCAGGCCAAGGCGAACGCGATCAACAAGATCTCGTGTATGCCGGCGTGAAACGCCGCCGGCACCTCGCCGAGCAGCATCCGGGTGGTCTCGGCGTCCAGCTCGACCGACAAGTTCCCGGCGCTGGCATAGGTGTCCGCGTCGGGGCGCACCGCCGGCAACGCGGTGGGCAGCGCCGCGATCTGCCGCCAGACCTGCGCCAGCTGCACCACCTCGGGGCGGTGCGCGTACTCACCCAGCAGCGACGCCCACCGGGCGAACGACGTCCCCGGCGCCGGCAACACCACCTGCTGCCCACCCCGATGCTGCGCCCAGGCCAGGTTGAGATCCTCCAGCAAAATCCGCCACGACACCCCGTCGACCGCCAGATGGTGAACGATC
>NZ_LZJH01000028.1:0-788 GCF_001666745.1 Mycobacterium sp. E2699
ATCCTGCTGGCCGGCACCGCGATCGTCTCCTACTTTCTCGGCGACAGCATGCAGGCGATCATCATCGGCGTGATCCTGGCGGCCAGCATCGGCTTGGGGTTCGTCAACGAGTATCGGGCCGAGCGGGCCGCCGCCGACCTGCACGCGGCCGTGCACCACAACGCCGTGGTGCGCCGCGACTCGAAGTTCGTCACGATCGGCGTCACCGACCTGGTGCCCGGTGACGTGGTCCGCCTGTCGCTGGGCGAGGCCGTGCCCGCCGACGTCCGGCTGATCGACGTCACCGGCCTGGAATGCGACGAGAGCATCCTGACCGGCGAGTCGACGGGCTCGGAGAAATCGCCGCAGCCTGTGCCGGCCGGCGCCGAGCTGGCCGAATCGACCGACCTCGCTTTCATGGGCACCATCGTGAGCGCCGGGGAGGGCACCGGGGTGGTGTACGCCACCGGCAGGGATGCCGAATTCGGCCGCATCGCAGCGGGTTTGGACAAGCGCCAACCCGAGACCGATTTCCAGGTGGGGCTGCGCCGGTTCTCCTACCTGCTGCTGCAGGTCGCGATCGCGCTGATGGTGGTCATCCTGGTCAGCAACCTGCTGCTGCACAAGCCGATCATCGATTCGGTGCTGTTCTCGCTGGCGATCGCGGTCGGCATCACGCCGCAGCTGCTGCCCGCCGTGGTGAGCACCAGCCTGGCGACCGGCTCGCGGCAACTGGCCAAGGCCAAGGTCCTGGTCAAACGCCTGGTCTGCATCGAAGACTTCGGCGACATCGACATCCTGATCACCGA
>NZ_LZJH01000029.1:0-649 GCF_001666745.1 Mycobacterium sp. E2699
ATGACCTGCTGGACATCGGGTGTGGCTGGGGCGCCACCATGAGGCGCGCCATCGAGAAGTACGACGTGAACGTCGTGGGCCTGACGCTGTCGGAGAATCAGGCCGCCCACGTGCAGAAGATGTTCGACGAGATGGACACCCACCGCGGCCGCCAAGTGCTCCTGGAGGGCTGGGAGAAGTTCCACGAGCCGGTCGACCGCATCGTCTCCATCGGCGCTTTCGAGCATTTCGGGCGGCAGCGCTGGGGCCGCTTCTTCAAGATGGCCTACGAAGTGCTGCCGGCCGACGGCAGCATGCTGCTGCACAGCATCACTCGTCCGACCTTCAAGCACGCCCGGGCGCAGGGCAAACCGCTGACCCACGAGATCGTGCACTTCACCCAGTTCATCCTGGCCGAGATCTTCCCCGGTGGCTGGCTGCCGACGATCCCGTCGGTAGAGGAGCACGCGGACGCGGCCGGTTTCAACGTGACCCGGATTCATTCGTTGCAGCTGCACTACGCCCGCACGCTCAATATGTGGGCGGCGAATTTAGCGGCGAACCGGGAAAAGGCGATCGCCATCCAGTCCCAGGAGGTCTACGACCGCTATATGCACTACCTGACGGGGTGTGAAAACTTCTTCCTGAAGGGCATCAGCAACGTCGGCCA